>JAIDPP010000246.1 GCA_029062725.1 Muribaculaceae bacterium
TTTCACAGTTTCACCTTAACCGATTTTTAAAATCAAGAATTTGGCATTATTTATCGTCCCTTATTTCTTACCCTTTGCATAGAAACTTTTATATTATTATGAAATAATCTCATTTCATTTTTGCCTACCATTTTTACACGTCCCATACTTACATCTTTCCCTGAACGCCCATCAAACTTTAAAAGTAAATTTTCCTCCAACTCCCTGAGAAGGTATCTTCTAAACTTATGAAAATCATTGGACGCGGAATCAATCTTTATTTCAGGATTAGTAGATATTATGCTTAAAGATGTGGTATCAATCGTCGCTTCTGTTTCCTTCAGGCTGAATGTCAATGTCTGTTGACTATCTGTCCAGCTACCGGAATTTTTTACCGTTGCCACCACTGTCACCCTTATAAATTCCTCTTCCTGTGTATATTTTATCGAATCTTCAATCTCCAGCACTCCATCCGGCATAATGTTGATGTACTCAACTCCTACGATATCGGAATCAGCAATTCCACACCGCCAACGACCCACTATGTCATTATCTCCTTCACTGTGGCGCGCACAGCCGGAAATAGCAATGCCTAATATTATCGACCCTATTACCAGCCCCTTATATCTCATGGTTTCTGACTGTTTAGTTTTATTATCTCTATTATCTTTCTCATAGGATCGTATTTCGACTGCCATTTCCCAGCATCATATCCGAAGCACAGACTTCGTCCGACTCCGTTAAAGGTATATCTTACTATGATGGAAAATGGGGAGTTTGCGTCCTTATACATTGCCTCAAACTCTTCAAACGGCATCATTACCCTAAGCCGATATTCATAGTTTTTCCCCTTCGGCTTAACATATATCACTTCTGCCGGATACACCTCAAAAGAATCCTTTGCCTCTATTGTCACCTCAATATCCCTGCCGGGAACTGTAAGCACGACAGACATCAACATGGAGATACTGTCGGTCTTGCGAACATACGTATAGTCGTATTGAAGTGGTTTCAGTTTTTCCTTGGTCCCCTTGCATGGGGGCATACTCTGCTGAAAAAGATGATAGACTGACTCCTTTCCTACAGTGCGTGAGACATACATTTTATTGATGTTCTTTGCGTTTACTGAAAAGCAACCCAATAATACAAACACAAATACCATCACGATCAGATATATTCTTTTCATCGGCAATATACATTATTAAAGGCTGCAATATATATGAAACATTGCAGCCCTAAATCTTTACAATCTCTTCTAATTCTTACACAAGAATTATTGACAGCATCTCAAGATTACTCACCGTAAACAATGATCTTATAAGAAGCGAATAAACCAAGAACGCTAAATTTCTTGGCATCCACATGGCTCACCTTCTTGATACCTGCACTGTTGGCCGCGGCCTGGATAGACGCGTCCCCGACACTCACCAGGCCAAGAACACCGATTTGGCTGGCCGTACCGACCTTTGTGCCAAGAGTATTGGATGTCACCATCTCTCCCTCTGTCACTCCCGTGTAGAGAGAGCCTATTCCCGAACGGGTGCCGATTGTTGAACAACTTGCTAAAGTAAGAACTGCAAATGCAGCGCAAGAAATGATTGCTTTACGCATATCGTTGATGTGTTAGTTGGGTGCTCGACTCTCTAATGACACCGTATGAAAAGAAAAAGCGTGAGAGCCAGTACTTTTGCTCGTCCCGCTTGTAGAGGCTCTGGTAATGCCCATTGCAGTAGAACGAGCAAACCTGAAGAAGCCTCACGCAGAATATGAATCTACATCTATGGCACACGTTCTCCGCATGCCATAGACAAAATATACATATCCACAAGACATCTACCGTTTGCTGCATTCCTGACTGCAATTGAAATTTACCAGATTTCTACAAGCCAAGAAAGAGCGACGTGTACACGCTTTCTATTTATTTATACATACCCTCCACTCGAACCCCGACCGGGCTTCTTCGTAGCGGTCTGTACATGCAAAATTAATATTTATTTCTAATTCACACAACTTTAATCCTATTTTTTTCCTAAACATCCAATGAGCCGTAAGATATCATGGGTCTTAATATGATATGTGTTCTTTGAGATATACGGAAAAAATGTATACCCCGGGTACTTATCGGCATTTGTAGCATTTAAGGTGTACATGCCAGCTGTAGTCGCCGCAATAACGACATTTGTTCCCGCTTTGGTTTGTATAGCCTATTTGACCTACGGCATGTGTTCCGGCTCCGGAGGGATCGTTCTTATACATCGGGAAACTCTCGACCCTGTCGCCATGACAGTTGGGACATAATCCTGAACCGGCTGAATTGCTGTTCGACCTGCTTGAAGAACCTACTACACCTCCACTTGAAATTGTTTGACCATTAGCGGTAATGACCATAGATGATATGATCGTGTAACCCGGATACTCGTATCTGGAACAGATACATTGCCTGGATCCCTTGCAAGAGGTGCATATTCCGGTTTGACCGCACAAAGAGCAAGGAATATATGTGCCGTATGCGGCCGTGATGATCCCTCCCTGTCCCTGGCAAATAGTACAAATACCCATCCCTGAACAGTTTCCGCAGATATTGGTTCCATGACATGCATAGCAGGGGCCGTAGTATGTACGCAAAGTGTTGCCGTTTTGGTATAGAGTACAGATTACGAATCCGCCAAATTGACTTTCACGCCAGGTCTTTACGATATTTGAATTCCCGTTATTGTTGTTTGCAGGTCGGTTATTGGATGGCTGGGAAGCTCCGGTACCTTCGAAGGTTGTAAAACCTTCCGCGCATTTTGCTCCGGTATGATCATTGATTGTCACATAGAGAGTATAATTCTGTTTCCCGGGATGAAGATTAATATCGGAAATATATATGGCTTTCCAGAAGGCATCGTATCGTGTATTATCATATCCGGGAGTAAGGACACAATAAGCACACTGATCGTTGGCAATATTGACATAATTACCGTTTTTATCCTTTATCCATATACACATCATTCCCTTTTTCCCTTTCATCCCATTAAATTTGAAATCGCAGAAGACCTTCATGGCTTTTTTGCCATTTATGGTCTGATTATGCTCGATCCATACCTTACTGACAGTAGCCGTAGGCTTTGCCGGAACAGCTTTTTCAGTCGGTGTCTTGGCTAAAGCCGGGGTTTTGGTGGTAGCGACTTTGGGAGAGGATGAAGAGCTATTTTTCGAATTGCTCTTTGATGAATTGGATGCTACGATGGGAGTAGGTTTCTCAGGATCCGGGATTTTTACCGGGTAGGAAGCATATAGATAGGAATATGTTTTCGAGAAATCCACTTCAAAGGGATGGCTGCTTCCGAGAGATTTCGTGCTTCGGTCAGCCTTTTCCTTATCTCCCTCAACGGTGACAAAAGCTTGGAGGGGCTTATAAGCTGAGGATAGTTGAAGATTCTCAAGAGGAATACGGAAGTTGACATGTTGGTTCCTATCTCCTTTAGAAACGAGTACGTGACTCCGGAAACAGTCATAGCCTTCGCGACTTTTGTCCGTTCCTTTCATTTTTATATAGTTATTATCCTTATCCCGAAACCACAAAGTGAAATACACCCATCCCGAGCCTTTACCATCTTCGGAGTAATCCACTTGTACTTCGAATGTTTTTTTGGTTTGGTAAGGCACATCAGATTTAACCGATACCTGTGAGATATTGATTTTGGGTCTGGCGGAGAATGCCGCCAGTGCTGTAAGCAGAATAAAAAAGGAGAGTATGACGTTACGCATAGTCAGGAGATTTTCTTTATAAGCTTAACTACACGATAAAAATTTCACCTGTGTGAGGTCAGTGTTATTTAGGTTATATCTTATCGGTAGGAACAATTTTAATGTTTGGAAGGGATAGACGCGCTTCAATATATTCGCGGAATTTAGCCGTCTGAGGCGCGGTCATCTGGCGGGTGTAACGGACAAGGGCGATATTGACAGTATCGAGTCGGCCGGAAGATACGTTGCTGGCAATAGCTCTTGTCACGGCTATATCCGCCACTTCGGGGAAGAGGACTTTCAATTCCGGCGTTATGGTTGCGCCGATGGTATCGTTGTGGGCCATTGTGGAGGTAATGGTCTTGAGCGAGTCGATGGTTTCGCGCTGTGTATTGATGGTGGATTGCGTGATCTGATACATATCCCTCAGCATGGAGGAGGTAGCTTCCGTCACATCGAGACCGGGATCGGGGGAGTCGCCCTGAATAATGCGCAGTCGCGTTCCTTCGAGATGATATTCAGGCAGGATGTCGGTAAGGGCAAGCATCAGGGAATCCTGAGGAAGGATGCGGCCCACAAGATTTACGGTGAGTGTCTTGTTGCGTCCTTCCATCACGGCTTCCGAACGCAACACCTGCGTGCCGTTGAAATTGAATTGCTGCTCGACAAAGCGGTTGCAGTTATTGGTAAAGGAGGATTGCTGATACATCCTGTAGGTCAGATAACATGCGGGAATCATAGTGAGTACTGCGATCGAATATACAATATTCCGCATCCTGCGGGCTCTCCCAGGATTGGAAAAATCCTTGATATGATAGTGCATCAGTTTGACTCCTATGGTTGTGGCGCAGGCGATGAATACCGAGTTGATAAAGAAGAGGAAAAGAGCCCCGAAGAAGAATTTCATCTGCCAGGTGGCGAGTCCGTAGCCAACGGTGCATAGTGGAGGCATGAGGGCAGTGGCAATGGCGACACCCGGGAGCACGTTTCCTTTCGTCTTACTGCCGATTGCGAGGATGCCGGCAGCTCCTCCGAAGAAACCTATGAATACATCATAGATAGTGGGCGATGTACGCGCCAGAAGTTCGCTGTGGCCTTCGTTGACCGGCGATATGAGGAAGTAAACGCAGGAGGTGGCTATACTGAACAGGGCGGCCATCATCAAGTTGCGAAAAGAGCGTTTCATCAGCTCGAAATCATGGATGCCGACTGCCAGACCGATACCGATTATAGGACCCATAAGCGGAGAGATGAGCATCGCTCCGATAATGACTGCGGTGGAGTTAGTGTTAAGGCCCAGAGAGGCTATGAAGATGGCTACTATAAGTATCAGTATATTGGTACCCTTGAATGATACGCCCTCTCTAATGACTGTTTCGGCTTCCTCCTGCGGCACAAGATCCGGGGTCAGGTCGAAGAAACCGGCAAGATTTTCTTTAAATTTCGTCAGGTCAGGGAATTTCATAATCTTTTGTTGCAGATGATACGATTGTGGATAATATTTGTAGATCAGAATGTGCTGCCGTATGTTCCTCGGTCGAGAGTTCGGTAGGAGATGGCCTCGGCGATATGACTTGCGCGGACATCCGGCGCCCCTTCCAGATCGGCGATGGTGCGGGCCACGCGCAGGATGCGGTCGAAAGCCCGGGCCGACATGTTGAGCTTGGTCATACGCTCTTTAAGCTTTGTCATCCCTTCCGGATCGGGCCATGCGTATTTCTTCAACAGTCGTGTATTCATCTGTGCGTTGCAATGGATAGCGGGAATATCGCGGTAACGGTACTGCTGAATCTGCCGGGCACGTATCACGCGTTCGCGTATCGGGGCGCTGCCTTCCGTTGGGGTGGGGTCGGCCATGTCGTCGAACGTCACCGGCTCGATCTCTACCTGAATGTCGATACGGTCGAGAAGCGGACCCGAGATACGGTTCATATACTTGTTTACGGATCCGGGCGTGCAGGTGCAGGGACGGCTGGGATGGCCATAATATCCGCATGGACATGGGTTCATGGAGGCAACGAGCATGAAGCTGGCAGGATAATTCACTGTATATTTAGCGCGCGCCACTGTTATCACCCTGTCCTCGATAGGTTGCCGGAGCACCTCCAGAACTTGTCGCGGAAATTCGGGGAACTCATCCAGAAAGAGCACACCGTTATGCGCGAGGCTTATCTCCCCCGGCATTGGAGAGGCCCCTCCTCCGACCAACGCCACCGGCGAGACAGTATGGTGAGGGGTGCGGAAAGGACGCCTGGTCATCAGCATCGAACCCCGCGACAGTTTTCCTGCCACGGAGTGAATCTTGGTTGTTTCCAAGGCTTCTGCCATGCTGAGGGGAGGCATAATGGAAGGGAGGCGTTTGGCCATCATGGATTTTCCCGCTCCGGGAGGGCCTACGAGAATGATGTTATGACCTCCTGCTACCGCTACTTCAAAGGCTCTTTTCACAGTCTCCTGTCCTTTTACTTCGGAGAAGTCAAAATCAAAATCATCCTGAGCGGCGGCGAAAAGCGCGCGGGTATCGATCTCGACAGGACGCATCTCCGACCTTCCCTCCACAATCTCAATGGCTTCCCGGAGGTTTTTCACTCCATATACCTCCACACGGTTTACCACCGCTGCCTCGGTCACGTTTCCTTCCGGCACGATAAGTTTCCTGATCCCCATCTCGCGCGCCTTTATTGCCATAGGGAGCGCACCCTTCACAGGGAGCACCGTGCCATCGAGACTCAGCTCGCCGGTCATCATAAACTGCGACAGGTCGTCGCATCTTACTGCCTCGGCCGAAGAAAGGATCCCGACAGCCATCGGGAGGTCGAATTGCGCTCCCTCCTTCTTTATGTCGGCGGGAGCCAGATTGATGGTGATACGGTAGTGTGGAAACTCAAATCCGGAGTGGCGAACGGCCGACAACATGCGTTCATAACTTTCGCGTATGGCGGTATCGGCCATACCGACGATCGAGAACCCGACTCCTTTCCAGATTTCGGTCTCGACCGTAACGGGAAACGCATCAATGCCGTTGATCGCGGCGGTGTATATTTTTGTCAGCATGAGTAAGTATTAAAATTAAACATCGGCCGAGTCGGTGCGTGATACGCTCTCTATAAAATATGATGAGGAACCGGATGACGTTATTTTTCAATCAGCAGGAAAAAAGGAGTGCGTTCCACTCCTAACGCCCGCAAGGTTGAATCCGCCTCCCCGATAGGATTCCACGCGCGGACGGTATGTTTCAGGGAGTCGCGGGCGATGGAGGAGGTCCAGCTGAGGGAATCGGCGTCAAGGCATATATCTGCGATAATGAAGGAGGAGGAATCGGGATGCGCTTTCCTGAGGTTTTTCAACGAATCTATCATTTCCTGTCGTCCCTCATCCTTTGTGCGCCAGAAATAGAGCGCCACCGGGACCTTCCCCGTCACGACCGTATCGGCTCCATTCTCCACTGATTTCAGGACAAGTCGATGGATCTCCCCTTTTTTCACCGGTTTGAGCGGCTTGTTGGTATAGAGGTCGGTGCGTCCGGAAAGGGTGATCCATTTCTCCATCGCGGCCTCCCCTTTGAGTGATTTCCAAAGATCGAGGAACCCTTCGTTATCTTCACGCCGGTCATATTCATAAAGGAGAAGAAGCGCCGACAGTGGCTCCGAAGGGTTCTTCTTTATATATTTCCTCACGGCTGCGTTGATTTTTGCAGAGTCGTGGCCGGAGACAGCTGCGCTGTTCTCGTTGCGCCAGCCGCTCCATTGCGTGTTGATACCGTTGCCGCCTATCTTCCAGGAGAATGGATCTGCGCTCTCGCCGGAGATCGTGATCCTATCCCCGGGTTCGGCATACAGGTGTATCGTGGAGCCGGCGGCCGTAAGGGAAATCACGGTAGCTTCCTCCAGCGGCAGGACCATTTTTCCCTTTCCTTGCTGCACCATAAGGGCTGTCTCAACCCATCTGCCCTGTTTTGGAGAGGCGGCGTAATATGAGATATTGTAAGCGGAATGGAGTGCGGCCGGCAGTTCGAACTCCAGAGTGAACCGCGGTTTGGAGCAGGCCGCCAGCAGGATAGAGCAGAGTATGAGCAGGATATATTTCTTACACATACCCTTCACCGAATCTTTCGCGGACATCGTTAACCACCTGACGGATCTTCTGCTCCTCCCCTATAGGATAAATGAGGAGGGCGTTGTCGTTCTCAGCCACTATATAGCCGTCGAGTCCGGCGGCTACGATAATCTTGTCGCCGGTCACGGCAAACACAGTATCACGACATTGATGGGCGAGGACCTTGCACCCTTGTGTCACGTTGCCATCCTGATTTCTGGGAGATGTCTCGTAAAGGGCTTTCCAGCTTCCGAGATCGCTCCAACCGATATCGGCTGTCTTCACAAACACATTGTCGGCTTTCTCCATAATGGCATAGTCGATACTGATGGATGGAGCCGAGGAGAACACCTTTTCTATGAAGCGGGTTTCGTCGGGAGTGGCGTAGAGTCCTTTTCCGGCATCGAAGATTCCGGAAATCTCCGGGGCATATCTTCCGAAGGCCTTCAGTATATTGTCGGCACGCCACAGGAACATTCCGGAATTCCAGAAAAACTCACCGCTTTCGAGAAATACCTTGGCGAGCTCGAGATCCGGTTTTTCGGTAAAGGATTTCACCTTGCATATACCTGGAAAATCCTCCACGGGAGCTCCGATCTGGATATAGCCGTAGCCGGTGTGGGGCGAAAGTGGCCTCAGGCCGATGGTCAGAAGGCTGTTGTTCCCTTCGACAAAGCGTATCCCTTCTTCAAGCACTGCGCGGAACTCCTCCTCCTTCAATATGAGATGGTCGGAGGGTAGGGTCACAATCGAGGCTTCGGGATCAAGCGCAAGGATATGGTGTGCGGCCCAGCAGATGCATGGCGCGGTGTTGCGTCGAGCCGGCTCGAGCAGTATGTTGGATTCCCTTATTTCAGGGAGCTGCTCTCGGATGATTCCGGCGTATGAACTGTTGGTGACGAGAATGATGTTTTCAGCCGGAATAAGCGGCAGGATACGGTCAACCGTCATCTGCAGCAGGGATCGTCCCGTACCGAAGAAATCCAGAAACTGTTTGGGACGGTCGTTGCGGCTGAAGGGCCAGAATCGTGAGCCCACGCCGCCGCACATTATCACGCAATATCTATGGTTTTTCATCAGTAACTGTTTAATGGGTTATCAGGCCGTAGCGGGTTTGAACTGATGCTTGACGCCCTCGACCACATTTATCATATAATCTCCGAGTTTCTCAGCCTCGCCGATAAGGTCCATGTAGAATATACCCTCCTGATAGTCATAGGTCTGGTTGTTGATGTTGAAGATATTCGCATCGCGGAGCTTGTTGCGGAGGTTGTTGATCTCACGCTCGCGGTTGTAGGCCTTCACCACTAAAGCGCCGTCGGGTGTTTCCATCTCCTTGAGGATCTCCAGCATGTTGGCCATAGCGGCGGAGACGAGATCGAACATCGAGTCGATCTCATGGAGGATCGTATCGTCAAATTTCACTTGCACCTGATTCTTGCGCCCCAAGGTC
>JAIDPP010000247.1 GCA_029062725.1 Muribaculaceae bacterium
ATGTCGGGATGGGTCACCGTGACGGGACCTCCCTTGCGGATCTGTTCCTGAAATATGGGAATCACGGAACCGTTGGAGCCGAGCACGTTTCCGAAACGGGTTGTGACAAACTGCGTGACGCCCTTCACCTTCCCCTCTTTGATGGCCTTGTCGAGACTCTGGACGTAGATCTCGCAGATACGCTTCGAGCATCCCATCACATTAGTCGGATTGACAGCCTTGTCAGTCGATACCATCACAAACTTCTTAGTTCCGTATTTCACGGCCAGATCGGCGATGATACGTGTACCGTCAACATTATTAACCACTGCTTCGTATGGATTATCCTCCATCATCGGGACATGCTTGTAGGCAGCCGCATGGAACACATATTCCGGTTTGAACGTTTCGAAGATACGATCCATCATCTTGCGGTCGGCGATGTCTGCCACGATCGTCTCGGCCTTTATTTCAGGATATTCGTTCTTCATCATCAGCCGTATATCGTGCATCGGAGTCTCAGCCTGGTCAACCAGCACGAGATGCGAGGGGGAATAGGCCGCGATCTGGCGGACCATTTCAGAGCCGATGCTGCCAGCCGCGCCCGTAATCATCACCACGTTTCCCTGAAGGAGTTTTGCGGCAGCCTCCATATCGACCTCGATCTTGTCGCGGGGAAGGAGATCCTCCACATTGACAGGATGCAGGTCGGCTATGTTAAGATCCGTCTTACCGTCCCATTCGCGGGCATGTGGCACTACGAGTATTTTGATTCCTCCTATGATAAGACCGTTTACAATTTCTTCATTCTTACGAAGTTCGTCCATCATGTAGGGAGATACTATCAGAGTCGAGACCTTGTTGCTCTTCATTGTGTCCAGCAGCTGCTCATTGAAGGGATACACCTTCACGCCCATCAACATCCGGTGTTCCATCTCCGGCTCCGAGCTCACGAAGCCATTGAGAGTAAAGGGAGAATCAACCTCCGAACGAATGTTCTTGGCAAGCGCCGCTCCTCCGGTCTTGATACCGAGGATATAGGCACGCTGCGTGTTGGAGCGGCGGGAAGTCTGCTCGAAAATCGTCTTTACCCATACGCGTATGGTCCACATAAAGGCGATCACGAATAAACCCATCAGTATAATGTCGGCGAAGCCGAACTCTACAAGCCAGTCCTTCGTACCGAAAAGCATGAGGATAACGGCACCCAAAACTACAGCCAGAATCACAGCGGAGCCTATCCTCAGCAGGTCGCTGAATGAGGAATAGCGTATTACTCCGTTATAGGTATGAAAAATCTTAAAAGAGAATAGGAAACACAGCAGGAATACACACATCGTCATGGCAAGCGACTGCAGAACGTCGAGCGTCTGGGCAGAGCCATGATGCACGGTATATGCGAGCAGTCCCGCGAAAACCACAAACATACAGTCGAGGATCAGTATGCTCCAGTAGGGAAGTGCGGCGCGGGAAAAATACCAATTTGCAAGTTTTTTAAATGAGTTCATGAAAAATCAGATTAAACCTCCGTTTCCGGTCGGTTTGACAAAGATACTAATAAAATTCCGATTTTTCCTTACATTGTAGATAAATTAGTAAAATAAAACGATATGTTTATTAACAGTTTTTGTTAATAAACAACTGTCTGTCTCGTCGGAAATACCGGGATTCCCCCGACATAACCGACAAGACAGACAGCTTTCTTTGTGTAGTGCTTATCTTACGATGCTCTCTTTTATCGTATCGACGATATATCTC
>JAIDPP010000248.1 GCA_029062725.1 Muribaculaceae bacterium
GGTCTCCGAATCTGCCCTCGACGTAAAGGAATGGGAATGTACGGTGATCTCAAACAAAAATGTCGCTACATTTATCAAGGAATTTATCGTGCAGCTACCCGAGGGAGAGCACATGAACTTTATCCCGGGTAGCTACGCGCAGATACGTATTCCCAAATACGAGATGGATTACGATAAGGACATCGACAAGGCTCTCATCACCGATGAATATCTTTCGGCCTGGGAGAAGTTCGGACTCTTCACTCTTAAAGCCAAGAACGACGAGGAGACGGTCCGCGCCTATTCCATGGCCAACTATCCCGAAGAAGGCGACCGTTTCATGCTTACCGTCAGGATCGCTACACCCCCCTTTAAGCCGAAACCTCAGACCGGATTCATGGATGTGCCCCCCGGTATCGCTTCCTCCTATATTTTCTCCCTCAAACCCGGTGACAAGGTATTGATGTCCGGTCCTTACGGAGACTTCCATCCTATAGTGGATTCCAAAGCTGAGATGATATGGGTCGGCGGTGGAGCCGGTATGGCACCTCTGCGTGCACAGATAATGTGGATGACAAAGACTCTTAAGACTACCGACCGCAAGATGAGCTATTTCTACGGCGCCCGCGCCTTGAACGAAGTATTTTATCTTGACGATTTCCTCAATTTGGAGAAGGAATTTCCCAACTTCAAGTTCTATCTTGCACTCGACCGTCCCGATCCGGCGGCAGATGCGGCAGGTGTGGAATATACTCCCGGCTTCGTCCATCAGGTTATGTATGAGAAATATCTCAAAGACCATGAAGCTCCGGAGGATATACAATACTATATGTGCGGCCCGGGCCCGATGAGCAACGCCGTGAATAATATGCTTTATAACCTCGGTGTCGAACCGGAATCTATCCATTACGACAATTTCGGAGGCTGATCATTATTCTGCTATTAATAACCTTTATCTATACCATACCGACTTAGGAAGGGACTCGTCCCGACCGTAAAGAGAGTCAAAAACGAAACGTAATACTTAGAATTATGAAAAGAGACAACAAAGTGTTCGACATCATCGATCGCGAGCATCTGCGCCAGCGCCGCGGCATCGAGCTGATAGCCAGTGAGAATTTCGTTAGCGACGAAGTTATGCGCGCGATGGGTTCGTGCCTTACCAATAAATATGCCGAGGGATATCCCGGCCACCGCTATTACGGGGGTTGTCAGGTGGTTGACGAGGCCGAAAACCTCGCCATAGAGCGCGCAAAAGAGCTCTTCGGCGCTGAATGGGCCAACGTGCAGCCCCATAGCGGTGCACAGGCCAACATGGCCGTTTTCATGGCTTGTCTCCAGCCCGGCGATAAGTTCCTTGGAATGGATCTCAGCCACGGCGGTCACCTTAGCCATGGATCTCCGGTGAATTTCTCAGGCCTCCACTTCCAGCCTGTCAGCTATACTGTAGATGCCAATACGGGCAGAGTAAATTATGAAGAACTTGAGGAGAAGGCGCGTGCCGAACGTCCCAAGCTCATCATTGCCGGAGCAAGTGCCTACAGCCGCGACTGGGATTATGCCCGCATACGTAAGATAGCCGATGAGATCGGAGCAATCTTCATGGTAGATATGGCCCACCCCGCCGGCCTCATCGCTGCCGGACTGCTTGAGAATCCCGTGAAACACGCCCATATCGTAACAACCACGACACATAAGACCCTACGCGGTCCGCGTGGCGGCCTTATCCTTATGGGCAAGGATTTTGAGAACCCATGGGGCAAGAAGACTCCGAAAGGAGAAGTCAAGAAGATGTCGGCACTTTTGGATTCAGCCGTGTTCCCGGGAGTGCAGGGAGGTCCGCTCGAGCATGTCATCGCAGCAAAGGCCGTGGCGTTCGGAGAGGCTCTCCAGCCCGAATGGAAAGAATATGCCGTGCAGGTGAAGAAGAACGCCGATGCTCTCGCGAAAGCTCTGATCAAACGTGGCTACAAGATTATCTCCGACGGTACGGATAACCACTGTATGCTCGTTGACCTCCGCCCCAAATTCCCCGAGATGAGCGGTAAGAAGGCCGAACGTGTGCTTGTGGAGGCAGACATCACAGCCAACAAGAACATGGTGCCTTACGATTCGCGCTCTCCCTTCCTCACCAGCGGACTCCGTTTCGGAACCGCCGCAATCACTACACGTGGCGCAAAGGAGGAACTGATGGAGACCATCGCCGAATATATTGACCGCGTCCTTACCAATGCCGATGATCCTCAGGTTATAGCCGACGTACGAGCAGAGGTGAACGAACTTATGAACGATTATCCCATGTTCGCATGGTAATCAAAAATTCTGACTTTGAATTCCCGCAAAAACTTTTCATTACCGGCATCGATACCGATGCCGGTAAAAGTTTTGCGACCGGCTGGCTTGCACGATTGATAATGGAGGCTGGGGAGAGTGTCATTACCCAGAAATTTGTCCAGACAGGAAATATCAGCGTTAGCGAGGATATCGAAGTCCACAGACGCGTTATGGGTATCGACATGACGGAAGAAGACAGGCTGGGAATTACGGCTCCGGTGATCTTTACCTATCCTGCAAGTCCGGACCTTGCTGCAAGGATAGATAACAGAGAGCTTGATTTTTCCGTTATTGAGGAAGCCAGCGAGACGCTTTCCAAAAGATACGATCACCTCCTAATCGAAGGAGCCGGTGGGATTATGGTACCTCTCAAAGGGGAATACCTTACTATCGACTATATACGTGACCATAATCTTCCTGTGGCTTTGGTCATAAACGGGCGTCTCGGATCGATCAACCATACCCTACTCTCCCTCAAAGCAATCGCCGATGAAGGAATTGAGCTGTTCACAGTCATATATAACCGTTATTTCGATAAGGATAACATCATCTGTGATGATACGCGGAAATATGTGCGCAACTGGCTCGCCTCGCATTTTCCCGGCGCACTCTATCTTGAATTTTAATATACCTTGAAGTGAAAAAAGCAGCGACTATAACCAAACAGGAACTTGCCGAACTACCGATGGTCTCTTACGAAGGCACCATTATCCTCATTGATACCCCTGAAAAAGCGGAAGAGGCCGCTCTTGAAC
>JAIDPP010000249.1 GCA_029062725.1 Muribaculaceae bacterium
CCGATCAGCTCTCGATCACGTCGGGGTAGATGGTGCCCTGGGCAAGCCAGCGGGCGTTTTCAATCTTCTTCGCCTCCGCGTTGAAGACCTCAACGAAATCGCGGCCGATGATCTTGCGTTTCTGCTCCGGATCCGTCACTCCCTTAAGGTCATTATAGAAGCGCTCCGAGGCATCCACTCCGATCACATTTAGTCCCATTCCCTTATAGGATTCAAGCACCTCGTCAAACTCGTTTTTGCGAAGCAAGCCGTTGTTGACGAATATACATGTCAGCTGAGATCCGATAGCTTTGTGAAGCAGCATGGCTGCCACAGAGGAATCGACACCCCCGGAGAGGCCGAGTATCACGCGCTCGTCGCCAATCTTGGCCTTCAGCTCTTCTACGGTAGTCTCGATGAATGAGGCCGGGCTCCACGTGCCCGAGCAGCCGCAGATGCCGAGCACGAAGTTGGAGAGAAGCAGTGTGCCATCCGTGGAATGATACACTTCCGGATGGAACTGTATTCCCCATGTCTGCTCCCCTTCGATATGGTAGGCCGCGTATTTTACGTTCTCTGTCGATCCTATTATCCGGTAGGTATCGGGAGCGTAGGTGATTGTGTCGCCGTGGCTCATCCATACCTGCGTAGGGGAGGGGAGACCCTTCATAAGGGCATCCTCCGGATCAGTTACCGTAAGCATTGCGCGACCATACTCGCGTGAGGGAGCACCCTCAACCTCGCCGCCGTATTCATTGGCGAGAAGCTGCGCGCCGTAGCAGACGCCCAGCAGAGGGAGTTTCCCCTTGATGCCGCTCAGGTCAGGTTTCGGAGCCTCCGTATCGCGGACTGAGGATGGCGATCCTGAAAGAATCACTCCCTTCGTATCGGCGTCCGGCTCCGGAAAATGATTGAAAGGATGGATCTCGCAATATACGTTGAGCTCGCGCACGCGACGCGCGATCAGCTGGGTATATTGGGATCCGAAATCTATGATTAATATCTTTTCCATGTCTTGTATTTACGCTTCGCGTCGTGAATAGTTGGGAGCCTCCTTGGTGATGGTCACGTCGTGGGGATGGTTCTCGGTCACGCCCGCCGAGGTGATCTTGGTGAATTTGGCATTATGCAGGGCGTCGATATCCTTGGCACCGCAGTAGCCCATACCGGAGCGCAGACCCCCGGTGAGCTGGTAGATGGTCTCGCTCAGCGTGCCTTTGTAAGGTACGCGGGCTACGATTCCCTCCGGAACGAACTTGCCTGAATCCACTTTCTCGGACTGGAAATATCGGTCCTTGGAGCCTGCCTCCATAGCCTCTACGGAACCCATTCCGCGGTAGGCCTTGAATTTACGGCCGTTGTAGATTATTGTCTCGCCGGGGGATTCCTCAACGCCGGCGAACATCGAGCCCATCATCACGCAGTCGCCACCGGCGGCAAGGGCCTTAACCACATCGCCTGAATAGCGGAGACCGCCGTCGGCGATCACGGGCACGCCGTAACCATGAGCCACCTTGGCTACTTCGAAGATTGCCGAAAGCTGCGGCACGCCCACACCGGCCACGATACGGGTGGTGCAGATCGAACCGGGCCCGATACCGACTTTCACGCCGTCTGCACCGGCCTCGATAAGATGTCGGGCCGCCTCTCCGGTGGCTATGTTGCCCACCACTACGTCCAGGTTCGGATAAGCCTCCTTCACCTTCTTGAGCGTGTTGGCCACGTTGGCGGAATGTCCGTGAGCCGTATCGATGACCACGGCATCAACATCTGCCTCCACAAGCGCTTTTACGCGATCGAGCGTGTCGCTTGTCACTCCGACGCCGGCCGCCACGCGGAGACGCCCCTTGGAATCCTTGCATGCCATGGGATAATCCTGCACCTTGGTGATGTCGCGGTAGGTGATCAGGCCTAAGAGATGTCCGTTATTGTCAACCACCGGAAGCTTCTCGATCTTGTTTTTGAGAAGGATGTCGGCGGCCGACGCAAGGTCGGTGCGGTTGGTGGTTACAAGATTTTCGGTGGTCATCACGTTCTCGATCTTCAGGTCCATATCCTTCTGGAAACGCAAATCACGGTTGGTGACGATGCCGATCAGCTTGTTCTCGTTGTCAACCACCGGGATACCGCCTATTCGGTTGTCGTGCATCAGCTGCAGCGCCTCCCCTACGGTCTGTTCCTTGGAAATGGTCACGGGATCGTAGATCATTCCGCTCTCGGCGCGTTTTACCTTTCTGACCTGAGCCGCCTGATCGGCGATCGACATGTTCTTGTGGATAACGCCGATACCCCCCTCGCGGGCGATGGCGATAGCCAGGGCGGCCTCCGTTACGGTATCCATGGCCGCCGATACGAAGGGGATATTGAGGGGGATGTTACGGGAGAAACGACCCGAGAGGGAAACCATGTTGGGAGTCACCTCTGAATAGGCCGGAATAAGAAGCACGTCGTCGAAGGTCACTCCTTCGAGCACGATTTTTTCATCTATAAATGCCATCTCAGTATCAGAATTGTTTTAGTTTTTCGTCTATGATGATTGTTTGTTTGCGGTCGGGGCCGACGGAGATTATGCCTACCTTCACACCGGTAAGCTCCTCTATCTTTCTGACGTAGGCTTTCGCCGTCTCGGGGAGCGCGTCGAAATCCTTGATATCCGAAAGGTCTTCTTTCCAGCCTTCCATCTCTATGAGCACCGGCTTGCAGCGTGCGAGCTTGGAGACAGTCGAAGGGGGATAGTCGATCACCTTGCCGTCGAGTTCATATCCGGTGCATATCGACACCTTGTCAAGACCTGAGAGCACGTCAAAGAGCATCAGCGCCCAATTGTCAATACCGGCCAGACGGCTTGTATATCGTGCCACAACGGCGTCGAACCATCCTATCCGGCGCGGGCGTCCCGTGACGGTCCCGTATTCATGGCCTCTCTCGCGGATCTGATGGGCACGCTCGTCGAAGAGCTCGGTCGGAAATGCTCCCTCGCCTACGCGGGTGCAATAAGCTTTAGCCACACCCACCACCTCGTCGATCCATTTCGGAGAGATTCCTGCCCCTACCGGCACAGAAGCCGATGAAGGGGTAGAGGAGGTCACGTAAGGATATGTGCCGTGGTCGATGCAGAGCATCATCCCCTGCGCGCCTTCGAAAAGAATCTTGGCCTCGGTATGTAGGGCGCGGTTGATGAGGTCGGAAGTGTCGCAGATGCGCGGCCCGAGTATCTTAGCTATCTCCATATAGCGGTCATACACCTCTTGGAAATCATATTCCGGAAGGCCTAAGAGACGCAGCTGCGGGTTCTTGACGGCTAAGGCTCCACGCAGACGTCCGGCGAAATATTCCGGCTCGAGGAGGTCGCCCATGCGGAGGCCGTCGCGGCTGTATTTGTCGCAATAGGCCGGCCCTATGCCGTTCTTGGTCGTGCCGATTAGGGCGTTCCCCTTGAGGGTCTCGTAGGCGCCGTCAAGCTGACTGTGCCAGGGCATGACCATCGCCGCCCGGTCCGAGATATAGAGCTGGTAATCCGTGATTCCCTGCTCGTGGAGTTTCTCAAGCTCGGTGATCACCGATTCCGGATTGATAACCATGCCGTTGGCCATCACGTTCACTATTCCGGGATTGAAGATGCCCGATGGTATCGAGCGCAGGGAATATTTATGGCCGTCGAACACTACGGTATGACCGGCGTTGTTTCCTCCCTGGTATCTCACTACCATATCCGCGCGGCACGCGAAATAATCGGTGATCTTTCCTTTTCCCTCATCGCCCCACTGGGAGCCGATCACTACTAATCTCTGTGACATCAGTCTTCGATTTTATTGCGTTTGTAAATATAATCTACATTCTTCATATAGTAGTCGAGCGTGAAGCAAGCGTCGAGTTCCTCCTCCGTCAGCGCACCGGTCACCGTAGGGTCTTCCTTAAGGAGGTCATGATATGCCGAATTGGTGGCCATGGCCTTCATGGCGATAGGCTGCACGGTATCGTAGGCCTTCTCGCGGGCGAAACCCTTACCGATAAGGGCGTTCATCACGCGTTGCGCGAAGATGACGCCGTTGGTCATGTAGATGTTGCTCTTCATGCGGTCCTCGAACACCACGAGGTTCTCGAGGATGCCTCCCATGCGGTTGAGCATGTAGTCGAGCAGGATGGTGGCATCGGGCATAAGTATGCGCTCGGTGGCGGAGTGGGATATATCGCGCTCGTGCCAGAGAGCCACGTTGTCGTAGCAGGTCATCATATATCCCCGCAGCACTCTCGCACAGCCGCAGATATTCTCCGAGGAAATCGGGTTACGCTTGTGAGGCATCGCACTCGAGCCTTTCTGGCCCTTTCCGAATGCTTCCTCCACTTCGTGGACCTCCGTGCGCTGTAGATTGCGGATCTCAAGGGCCATCTTCTCGAGAGAGGCGCCGATCAGGGCGATGGTTGCCATGTAATATGCGTGGCGGTCGCGCTGGATCACCTGAGTGGAGATGTTGGAGCTCTCGATGCCGAGTTTGTCGCATACGAAATCCTGCACAAAAGGAGGAATGTTGGCGAAGTTGCCTACAGCTCCCGAGATCTTTCCTACCTCCACGCCGCGGGCAGCCTCCTTGAAGCGTTTCAGGTTGCGACGCATCTCCTCATACCATAGAACCCACTTAAGGCCAAAGCTTGTGATGTCGGCGTGGATGCCGTGCGTGCGGCCGATGCAGGGGGTATATTTATACTTTATGGCCTGCTTGCGGAGGATCTCGATATAATTTTCGATATCGGCTAAGAGGATTTTGTTGGCCTGAAGGAAGAGGTAGCCGTTGGCCGTATCTACTACGTCGGTAGATGTCAGGCCGTAATGAACCCATTTCCTTTCCTCGCCGAGCGATTCGCTCACGGCGCGTGTGAAGGCCACGATATCATGGCGTGTCTGGAGTTCGATTTCCTTGATGCGCGCTATATCGAATTTAGCGTTGGCGCGGAGTTTTTCCACATCCTCACGAGGCACTACCCCTAACTCGCACCATGCTTCGGCGGCGAGGATCTCCACTTCGAGATAGGCCTTGAATTTATTCTCTTCTGTCCAAACCTGACGCATTATGTCGCGCCCGTATCTTTCTATCATTGTTGTTGTCTGATTGCTGTTGTTATGAAAGTTTTATTGCGGCCTTGCCGATGTCGGTGCGATGGAAGAGGGCGTTGCAGTCGATCTTGTCCAGACTTTCCATCGCCTCCTTGCGGGCCTCCTCGAGGGTGGCGCCTTTACCGGTTACCATAAGGACGCGGCCGCCTGCGGTCTGAAGTTTTCCATCCTTGAGGGCAGTCCCCATGTGATAGAGGCCGCTCTCCACCTTATCAAGCCCTTTTATCTCGGCTCCTTTCTGATAGCTGCCGGGATAACCTTTCGAGGCAAGTACCACTCCGAGCACGGCATCCTTGTCCCATTCCGTGGTGAAGTCCTCTCCCTTCAGGGCGGCGTCGAAGAGGGCATAGATGTCGCTCTTGAGGCGTGGAAGCACAACTTCCGTCTCCGGATCGCCGAAGCGGGCGTTGAACTCGATCACCTTCGGTCCCTCGTCGGTCAGGATAAGTCCTCCGTAGAGAATACCGGTGAAACTGTTCCCCTCGCTTACGAGACCCTTGGCCACAGGCTCCATTATCTCCTTCAGGGCACGCGTCTTCACGTCGTCACCGATGAAGGGCACTGGCGAGTAGGCGCCCATGCCTCCCGTGTTGGGACCCTTGTCGCCGTCGTAGGCGCGTTTATGGTCCTGCGCCAGCTCGAGAGGATAGACCTTATCCCCCGACACCACGCACATGAAGCTGAATTCCGGACCTTCAAGGAAATCCTCGATCACAACCCTTCCCTTTCCGAAGGCGGAGTCGAGAAGCATATCTTTCAGGGCGGCGTCGGCCTCTTCAAGCGACATGGCCACCACCACACCCTTACCGGCCGCCAGGCCGTCATATTTGATAACTATAGGTATCCTGCCGGCTTCGACGTATGCCTTCGCTTCCTCATAATTGTCGAAGGAGCGGTAGCCCGCGGTCGGGACGCCGTAGCGGTCCATCACCTGCTTGGCATATTCCTTGGAGCTCTCGATACGTGCAGCCTCTTTGGTCGGACCGAAAATTTTCAGTCCGCGCTCGTTGAAGAGATTGACCACCCCGGCGGCAAGCGCCGCCTCGGGACCTACTACGGTCATGTCGATTCCCTCGCTTTCGGCGAAGTCGGCCAGCGCCTCGATATCGGTCACCCCGATATTGACACATTCTGCCAGTCGCGCGATCCCGGCGTTACCCGGCGCGCAATATATTTTATCTACCTGAGGGCTACGGCTCAGAGCCTCCACGATGGCGTGCTCGCGTCCCCCGCTTCCGATTACCAACGCTTTCATCAGATCAGTGCTTGAAATGGCGCATGCCGGTGAAGAGCATTGTTATTCCTTTCTCATTGGCCTTCTTGATGGCATCCTCATCGCGGATAGACCCGCCGGGCTGTACGATCGCCGTCACGCCGTATCTGGAAGCAAGTTCCACCGTGTCGTCGAAGGGAAGGAAGCCGTCCGAAGCGAGAACCAGACCTTCGGTAAGTCCTGCGGCTTTTGCCTCCTCGAGTGCGATATGAGCCGAACCGACGCGGTTCATCTGACCTGCGCCTACACCGGCCGTCGCACCGTCCTTCACCACCACGATAGCGTTGGATTTAACATGTTTAACTACCTTCCAGCCGAAATTGAGGTCAACGAGCTGCGCTGCCGTCGGCTTCACCTCAGTGACGCACATATCCTCCGTGATCTCCTTACATTCCAGATCGGCGTCCTGCACCAGGAGGCCGCCCGTAACGCCCACATACTGTTTCTGCTTCTTGTCGGATTTCTCCATGTTGACTTCGAGCAGGCGGAGGTTCTTCTTGCTTGCCAGCACCTCCAGAGCCTCAGGCTCGAACGCCGGAGCCATTACGATCTCGAGGAAGATAGGCTTCAGAAGTTTCGCTGTCTCTGCGTCCAGAGGACGGTTCATGGCCACGATACCGCCGTAGATCGATACCTTGTCGGCTTCGTAGGTCTTCTCCCAGGCCTCTTTGATAGTGGAGCCGATGGCCGCTCCGCAGGGATTCATGTGCTTGAGGCCGAGACAGAAAGGAGCCTCGAACTCGCGCACGAGCTGCAGAGCCGCGTTGGCGTCCTGTATGTTGTTGTAGGAAAGTTCCTTACCGCCGAGCTGCTTTGCGAAAGCCACCGAATAGGGCACTTCCTCCTCGGCGCGGTAGAACATGGCGTTCTGATGAGGATTCTCGCCGTAACGGAGACTCTGTACAGCGTCGAACGTAAGGAAGAGTTTCTCGTCAAGACCGGCCTGCTTGCGCATGTAGGTGGCTATCATGCTGTCGTATTCCGCCGTGTGGGTATAGGCTTTTGCCGAGAGCTTGAAGCGTGTCTCATACTCTGTATGGCCGTTGGCGCGGAGCTCGTCGAGCACTTTGCCGTAATCGTCCGGATCGCAGACTACCGTAACATCGCGGAAATTCTTGGCTGCGGAGCGCAGCATTGACGGACCGCCTATGTCGATATTCTCCACTGCATCTTCGAGAGTGACGTCCTTCTTGGCGATGGTGGCCGCGAAGGGGTAGAGATTCACGCAGACCATCTCGATGGTCTCGATGCCGTTGGCCTCAAGCTGCTCCATGTGGGCGGCTAAGTCGCGGCGTCCCAAAAGACCGCCGTGAACCTTCGGATGAAGGGTCTTGACGCGGCCGTCGCAGATTTCGGGGAAACCTGTCACGTCGCTGATGTTGATCACTTCTATGCCTGCCTCGCGGAGTTTGGTCATCGTTCCGCCGGTGGCGATGATGTCCCAGCCAAGCTCTTTCAGGGCTTTGGCGAATTCCACTATGCCGCGCTTGTCGCTTACGCTGATTAATGCTCTCATATTTAAATTTTTATTTATTCTGGATTTGTTATGATGCATCATGTTTTATCATGTCGCATCATGTTTTATCATGTCGCATCATGTTTAATCATGGTTCATCATGGTTCATCATGTTGCAACTTGGCTGATCATGTTGCATCAAGATAAATCTTGAATCATCTTATTGTGACGCCACCCTTTTCGGATTCCACGACCTTGCCTATCACGGATGCTTTCTCTCCCTGTTCGGTCAGGATCTCCAGGGTGCGCGCCGCGTCTTCGGGCTTCACCGCCAATACCATTCCTATGCCCATATTGAATATGTTGAACATCTCGCGGTGTGGAATCTTACCCTGTTTCTCAAGAAGACGGAACACCGGAAGGATCTCCCAGCTTCCCTCTTCGATCTCAACTCCCTGACCCTCCTTGAGGATCCGGGGGATATTCTCATCGAAGCCGCCGCCCGTGATGTGGGCCACGCCATGGACGTCAACCTCCTTAAGCACCGCCAATACCTGTTTCACGTAGATTCTGGTCGGAGTGAGGAGCATCTCGCCGAGGGTCTGCTCACCGGTTTCTTCATATTTCTGGTCATACTCGAGGAAAGCGTCGCTAATCACCTTTCTTACGAGAGAGAAGCCATTGGAGTGGACGCCGCTTGATGCGATGCCGATAAGAAGGTCGCCGGGAGCCACTTTGGAGCAGTCGATGAGTTTCGATTTCTCTACCACTCCTACCGTGAAGCCGGCGATGTCGTATTCCCCTACTGTGTACATGCCGGGCATCTCGGCCGTCTCGCCGCCTACCAGCGCGCAACCTGCCTGACGGCATCCTTCGGCCACTCCGGCCACGATTGCCTCGACCACCTCCGGATGGTTCTTGCCTACGGCCACATAGTCGAGGAAGAGGAGAGGCTCGGCGCCCTGGGCCAGGACATCGTTGACACACATAGCCACGGCGTCAATGCCGATGGTGTCGTGCTTCTCGAGCGCGAATGCTATCTTAAGCTTGGTCCCTACGCCGTCGGTACCGCTCACCAGGACGGGATGCTCGTAGCCGAGGCTCCCGAGATCGAACATCCCTCCGAAGGAGCCGATGTTGCCCATGCTCCCGGCACGCTCCGTGCTCTTCACATGCTTCTTGATGCGGCTTACCACTTCATATCCGGCCTCGAGGTTCACGCCGGACGCTTCATAACTTTTTGCCATATATCGTTGTCTTTATTTCCTGAAATATTTTACTGCGTTTCCGAAAAGGTTCTGCTCCTTGTTTCCGTGGATGTTCTTCATCAGTCCCTCATGGTAACGTTCCGAATGAGCCATCTTGCCTAAGATGCGTCCATCGGGGGAGATGATTCCCTCAATCGCGTCCGTCGAGCCGTTGGGATTGTAGGGTGAAGTCATTGTGGCGTGGCCCGTCGGGTCGGCATACTGGAAGGCGATCTGCCCGTTGTCGAAGAGTTTTGCGGCAAGCTCCGGAGATGCGGTGAATTTACCCTCTCCGTGGGAGGCGGCCACGCTGTGTAGCTCCCCGATTGTGAAGCCGTCGAGCCAGGGAGAAGCCACGGAGGCCACCCTTGTGGTCACTATCTGCGAGATATGACGGTTGATGTCGTTGTGGAAAAGAGTGGGGGAGTCGGCCGAAAGATCGCCGATCCTGCCGTAGGGGAGCAGTCCCGATTTCACCAGTGCCTGGAAGCCGTTGCAGATTCCCAGGATGAGGCCTCCGCGGCCCATGAGGCGTTCTATAGCGCTCTTTACGGTAGCGTTCATGATCACTGTGGCAATGAATTTACCGCTGCCGTCAGGCTCGTCGCCGGCCGAGAAACCGCCGCTGAAGGCCAGGATCTCGCAGTTGTCGATATGATCGGCCATCTCCTTGACGGAGGCCTCGATATCGGCCGCCGTCAGGTTGCGGAATACGCTGCTCGAAACCTCCGCTCCCTCTTTCTCGAACGCTTTCCACATATCGTAGTCGCAGTTCGTGCCCGGGAATACGGGAAGATAGACCCTCGGATGCTCGATCGGTTCTCCGGGCCATACCGTCGTGTTCGGCCCCGACGAGGCGTTGGCGGTTTCGCCTGTCACGCCACTGCGGTCGGGATAGACCTTGGTGAAACGCTCGCTGTTGGCGTTGCGGGCTTCTTCTATCGTGATCTTTTCGCCATTGATTGTCAAAGTCTTGTCGGCTACCGTCTTGCCTATCATTAGTGCATTCGCGATCCCGAGGCCTTCCTTTGCCTCCACGAGGATCGAGCCGTTGCCCGAGGCGAAGAGGTCGCGGTCGTCGAGGTTGATTTCCGCCCCGATTTCATTTCCGAAGCTCATCTTGGCCACGGCCTCCCCGACGCCTCCGAAGTCTATGGCGTAGGCGGCTACGATGTTGCCGTTATGGATATTCTCCGTCACCCCGTCGAAGATCTCCTTCAGCTGCTCCGTGCAGGGAGTGAGGTCGGCGTGGGGTATATGTTGCAGCAGATAGAGTTCATGTCCCGCCTCCTTGAATTCCGGAGAGATCACCTTGCGGGCGTCCACCGGAGCCACTCCGAAGGCTATCAGCGTCGGAGGCACGGATATTTTATCGAAAGTTCCGCTCATCGAGTCCTTGCCGCCGATGGAGGCAAGTCCGAAGTCAAGCTGCATCCGCAGTGTTCCGAGGAGTGCCGCCAGAGGTTTTCCCCAGGCCTTTTCGCTGTTCATGCGCTCGAAATATTCCTGATAGGAGAATCTCATGCGCGGATATTCGGCTCCCGCGGCCACAGCCTTGGCGATTGCCGAGATCACGGCATATTGCGATCCGTGGAAGGGGCTCCAGCTGCTAAGATAGGGGTTGAAGCCGTAGGCCATCATGGAAGCCGTGTTGGTATGGCGGTTACCGACCGGAAGTTTCTGCACCGATACCTGTGTCTCCGTTCCCTGCGTCTTTCCGCCGAAAGGCATAAGCACCGTCGAAGCGCCGATCGAGGAGTCGAACATCTCGATAAGGCCTTTCTGGGAGGTCACGTTGTCGTCGGCGAGGTTGCTGAGGAATCTTTCGCGCAGAGTCGCTCCCTTCGGGGTGCGTACGAAGGCATCCTGCGGCTCAACGGCTCCGATCTTCACCTTTGCATAATGGCGTGCGCCCGCCGAGTCGATGAAGTCACGGCGCAGATCGGCCACCGGCTCGCCGTTATAATACATCCTCATGCGTCCGCTGTCGGTCACGTCAGCCACATGGCGTATCTCAAGGTTCTCCTCAGCACAGTATTTCTCGAATTCCTCCTTATCCTTTGCCTCGACCACCACCGACATTCGCTCCTGCGATTCGGAGATTGCGAGTTCCGTGGCGTTCAGGCCGCTGTATTTTGTCGTCACGCGGTCGAGATATATGTCGAGGCCGTCGGTAAGCTCACCGATCGCCACGCTCACGCCACCGGCTCCGAAGTCATTTGATTTCTTTATCAGTCGCGTCACCTCCGGACGGCGGAAGAGCCTTGCTATCTTGCGCTCCTCCGGGGCGTTTCCTTTCTGCACCTCGCTGCCGCACTCCTCAAGGGAGCTGGTGTTGTGTTCCTTTGAAGAACCGGTTGCTCCGCCGATGCCGTCGCGGCCCGTGCGACCTCCGAACATCAGGATCACGTCGCCCGGTTCGGGGCGTTCTCGGCGCACGTCGTCGGCTTTCACGGCTCCGACCACGGCTCCGACTTCAAGACGCTTTGCCACATATCCGGGATGGTAAATCTCGCGCACATGCGTCGTGGCCAGACCGATCTGGTTGCCGTAGCTGGAATAGCCGGCGGCCGCGCGGAGCGAGATGACACGCTGCGGGAGTTTCCCCTCCATAGTCTCGCCGACAGGGAGATAGATGTCGCCGGCACCGGTCACGCGCATAGCCTGATATACGTAGCTGCGGCCGCTCAGCGGGTCGCGGATCGCACCGCCGAGACAGGTGGACGCACCGCCGAAAGGCTCGATCTCCGTCGGATGGTTATGGGTCTCGTTCTTGAATTGCAGTAGCCAACGTTCAGTAGCGCCGTCAACATCCACATCCACGTATATGGAGCAGGCGTTGTTCTCCTCGCTCTGCTCGAGGTCGTCGAGAAGGCCCTCCTTGCGCAGATAGCGGGCGCCTATTGTGGCGAGATCCATCAGGCAGAGCGATTTGTTCTCGCGGCCCAGCGCTTTGCGGATCTCCTTCCATTGCTCCACGCTCTCCCTGAGCTTTCCGGCCAAGGGGGAATCTTCGACCTCGATATCGGTCAGCTCGGTAGTGAAGGTGGTATGGCGGCAATGGTCGCTCCAGTATGTGTCAAGGATGCGCAACTCCGTCTCGTTGGGGTCGCGACCCTCCTCGTTGAAATATCTTACAACCTCCATCAGGTCGTCGCCGTTCATCGCCAGTCCTTTCTCCTTGCAGTAGGCCGGCGCCTGCTCCGCAGTGATTGAGCGGAATCCCTCGAGGATCTCCACAGGCTTGGCGTGGGCGCGGTCGGGACGCGCGAGGATGTCGAGGTTCTTCTCCCTCGACTCCACGGCGTTGATGGTGTATTTCGCTATTTTCTTAAGCTCCTCCTCTCCCACGGAGTCGTCGAAGATCATCATGGTCGCGCTGCTGATCTCCACGTCGGCGTCGGGCTGAAGGAGATTCACACATTCGCGGGCCGAAGCCGCACGCTGGTCGAACTGTCCCGGGAGGCACTCCACGGCCAGGAAGGGTCGGCCCGAGGTCTCTACCGAGTCGCTGACGGTATCGGTGGCCGGCTCGCCGAACACTTTGTAGCGGCTCTTCTCGATAAGTTCCGGAGTGAAGCCGAAGAGATCATAAACGCATAGGAAACGCATCTCCTTGATGTCAAGCCCGAGGTTGGAATTGAGTTCCTTGCGGAGGCTTTCGGCCTCGATGCGGTAGGGATCGCGTTTCTCGACAAATAAGCGGTGGTTCATTATTGTAGTCAGTATGTTGTTGCGTATGGTATCAGGTTTATTCGTTGTTTGCCAGGACTCCGGCTGCCTGTTCGGCGCGGAAGGCATTGAGTTTCTCCTTCAGGTCGGCGTCGGTAACGGCAAGTATCTCGATTGCGAGGAGGGCGGCGTTCTTGGAGCCGTCGATAGCCACTGTCGCCACCGGGATTCCGCTCGGCATCTGCACCATCGAAAGCAGCGAGTCGAGGCCTTCGAGGGAGCGGGATTTTACCGGCACGCCGATTACGGGGAGCGTCGTGAACGCCGCCACTACTCCTGCCAGATGGGCGGCGCCTCCGGCGGCTGCGATCACGGCACCGAATCCACGCTCGCGCAAGGATGTTACCCACGCTTCGAGTTCGCGGGGAGTGCGGTGGGCGCTGTAAATTTTTTGTTCGTACTCTACGCCGAATCTGGCCAGGGTCTCTCCGGCGCCCTTCATCACTCCGAGGTCGCTGGCAGATCCCATTACAATTCCTACTTTCATCTTCTACCTGAAATATTTTATATTGCCGTCCGATGGCCGAGCCAAGGAGCGGCGCCTTTTCATTTTCTTTTGGTTAGTTAAAATAAAAATTTTGCGCGCGTCAGTCTTTTTCGCCTGACGCGCGCAAACTTATCCTGTTATGTTTCAGCACACTCCGCCATTATGCCCGGATGTTTTCGCTTCCGGGAAGATGTTAAGGCGGATATGTGACCTATATGCTGAATCATTTCAATCCATTTGAATTGCAAAATTACGTATTTTTTTCGCAATTAGCAAATTTTTCAGAATTTACCTTTTTTACTTTCCACCCGTCTATACGTCTTTTTTCGGATGAATAATTGATGCCTATCTCTATAACGATGCGGCTGTCGATGGCCCAGGGGAGGGCATATTCCTTGCGTTCTATCTGCTCAAGAGCCTCTTCGGGTGTGCCGTCATATTTCAGCTCCATTATATATACATAATCCCTTGTCCTCACAAGGATGTCGATACGGCCGTCGGAAGTTCTTACTTCGGCATCCACATTCAGTCCGATAAGGGAGAAGAGGATAAGGAAAGCGTTCTGAACGTTGCGCTCCTCTTCAAACCGCATGTCATATCCTATGCCGGCAAACATCGACTCCAGACGCTTCATAAAGGCTTCCACACGCCCCTCTTCCATCTCATCAAGGAAGTCAAAGACAAATACCCTGACATCGTTGGTGCGCATGTTGGAATAGTAGGGCAATAGAAATTCAAAGAAACCCTGCTTCACCTCTATGTTAGGCAAACCTAACCGATAAAGTTGCCTTCGTGGATCATAATCCTTGATGGTAAGGTAACCGGTCTGGTAGAAAAGTGATTCAGGAGAGATATTATCGATATCAAGCCCGCGAAGCGCGTTCCTGCCGCATCTGATATTAAGAAACTTAGTGAGGTCGGTTTTGGTCCGTTTAAGCTGTTCTACCAATAATGTCGGCGTACCCGATGAAATCCAATAGTTGTCATAGTATTTATCGGCCAACACATGCAAAATGGAGAAGGGATTGTATATATCCGGAGATTTTTCTGAGAAATGGTAACCATCATACCAGCGTTTTAGCATGGCAACCACTTCATCGTAACTATTACCCGACTCTTCTCCCAAATCTTCAATTCCTTGTTGAAAATTAGACAGCAGTTCCTCTTCTGTGACTCCGCATATAGCTGAATATTGAGGCAGGAAGGAAATATCGCTAATATTGTTCAGTCCCGAAAAGACACTGAGTTTTCCGAATCTGCTCACCCCTGTCAGGAAAACGAGCCTGATATACTCGGCCGAACTCTTGAAGTTGGAATAGAATGTAGCTAATTTATCGCGATACATCTCAAACCGTTGGCGGTTGTGGATGTTGTTGACCAGTGGCTTGTCATATTCATCAACCAATATCACGACCCTTTTCCCGGTTGTTTCATACATTCCCTTTATCAGATTGGAGAACCTGACGGAATGATCTTGCTGAGCCGGCGTGATATCATATTCCTTCTCCTTTATGGAGAGAAAATTTTCTATCAGGATATCTAAGTTATTCTCCTCCTTATATTGCTGGTTATTAAGGTCAAGATGCAATACAGGGTAAGGTTCCCAATCCCAGTCTGTTGTATCGATATAGAGACCCTTGAACAGCTCGCGTTTCCCCTCGAAGAAGCATTTCAGTGTGGAGAGGAAAAGGCTTTTTCCGAAACGGCGGGGGCGGCCTAAGAAATAGTATTGGGATCCATTGATGATTTTTTCAATGAAAAGGGTCTTATCCACGTAAATAAAGTTTCCTTTTCGAAGGCTTTCAAAAGATTGTTCACCAATCGGATATTTCACCATTCTTTTCTCCATACCGCATCTTTTTTGCAAAGATAACTTATTTCTCCTTAAGACGCAACTAATAAAGAAACCGGCAACCCCTACGGGATAGAGCGTCGGCAGAAGAAACGACCGGGAGTTCCACGCAAGCAAAGCGAGCGTGGAACTCCCGGTTAAATAAAATGTAACCGCTCCGCGGTAATGCTTGTTAATGATGTTCTATTCCGTGGTAAAACTCATTATTTCGCGGCTTTCGATTCACAATAGACGCAGCGGTAGATGCCGCTTCCGTCGGCTGCCGGTCGGAAGAGCCGTGGCACATTCTCCATGTTCGAGATGCAGCGGCGGTTGCTGCAATGATGTCCGTTCACTTCCGTCCCCTCGGGGATAAGGCGCTGTTTGTCATCACCTTCCGCGGCCCATTTCAGAAGAGTGAGTATCAGTGCCATACGTACGAATTTACCGTTCTCCACCTGACGGAAGTAAGCTGCCCTCGGGTCAGCATCGACCTCCACCGTGATTTCGTTCACGCGCGGCAGCGGATGAAGGATGCGCAGCTCCGGCTTCGCTGTCTCCAGTTTCTCTGGAGTCAGGATGAAGGCGTCTTTCACTCTGTCGAACTCATCCTCGTCGAGGAAACGCTCCTTCTGGACGCGTGTCATATATAACACATCCAGCTCCGGCATAACCTCCTCCATCGTCTTCACCTCGCGGTAGGGGATGCCGTATTTCTCGCATACCTCATATTTCATGTAGTCGGGCAGGCGGAGTTCATCGGGAGCTATCAGGATCACCTCCACACCCTCGTAACGCGCCAGGGCCTTTATGAGCGAATGGACCGTGCGTCCGAAACGCAAGTCGCCGCAGAAGCCTATCTTGATATTATCGAAGCGGCCGATTTCGCGCTTGATGGTCAGAAGGTCGGTGAGCGTCTGTCTCGTAACTCTGTTGGAGCCGTCGACGGCGGTGATCACCCGTATT
>JAIDPP010000025.1 GCA_029062725.1 Muribaculaceae bacterium
GGCGTATCTTGTTACGAGCCTTGGATGTGGTGACGATATTGAGCCATTCCTGACGCGGAGTCTGGGAGGCGGAGGTGAGGATCTCTATCGTGTCGCCGTTCTGTATCTTATAGGTGAGCTTCCTGTGCGCGCCGTTGATGATCGCTCCGGTGCAGTGAGCTCCTACGTTGGTGTGGATATGGAAAGCGAAATCCAGAGCCGTCGCTCCTTTCGACATCTTGAAGAGATCCCCTTTGGGGGTGAAGGCATAGACCTCATCGCTGAATGCTTCCGCACTTACATTTTTCATCAGTTGCATGGGTCCTGCTTCGGCCGATTCGAGAATGTCACGGATATTGTTCATCCATCGATCACTGCTGTCACCCTTTCCGCCCTTATACCTCCAATGAGCCGCAAGACCTTTTTCTGCCACAAGATCCATGCGCTCGGTGCGGAACTGCACCTCTACCCATTTCGAGTCAGGACCCATCACGGTAGCGTGGAGGCTTTCATAGCCGTTACTTTTGGGAATGGATATCCAGTCTCTCATTCGGGCCGGATTCGCAGTGTACATATCAGCCAGAATCGAATAGGCGAGCCAGCAGTCCGACTTCTCTTTCTCAAGCGGAGTATCGATAATTACGCGGATTGCGAAGAGATCATAGATGCCCGGCAGATCGACCTTCTGCTTCCTCATCTTGTTCCAGATGGAGGAAATGGATTTCGTGCGGCCCTTTATGGAAAATTTCAGTCCTGCCCTCTCGAGATTCTCCTTCAACGGCCCGATGAATGATTTGATATAGGCGTCGCGTGAGCGTTTAGTCTCATTCAGCTTCTGCGCTATCTGTGTGTATATTTCGCGGTTGGAATATTTGAGCGAAAGATCCTCGAGTTCACCTTTTATCTTGTAGAGGCCGAGGCGGTGGGCCAGCTGGGCATAGAGACAGTTGGCCTCGAATGCAACATTCTTAACCCATTCCTCATCGGGATGGTGGTTGATGGCGCGCATCACCACCAGGTTCCTGACGATCATAATGATGATCACGCGGATATCATGCGCCAAGGCGAGCATAAGACCTCGGAAATTATCCTGATTTGTCGCGCTGTTGCGGTGACTGAAGCTCGACACGTTGACAATCCCTTCTATCAGGCCGGCAACATCCTCCCCCCATTCCCGGCGTATATGCTCCATGGAAAGCAGGCCGTCTTCAAAAAGGGGAAACAGGGTAATCGCAAGCAGGATATTATGGTCGGGATCAACCATCTCCGCGAAAAGATCGGCAGTGCGTAGAGTCATGACTGCCCGGCAAAGACCATGCTCGTCATGACCTCTTCCTTTGCTTCTCAAGGCTCCGGTCAAGGTCTTCACGATCGAGGCAAGCTCTTCCGTGGTCAGCTGACCTTTCACTTTTTGGGTCAGACTCTCCTGGAGGCTCTTTATCTCCAGAAGCTCTTCTCGGGTGATTTTATCTTCTTTTGTTGTGGCTATCTCCATTATTC
>JAIDPP010000250.1 GCA_029062725.1 Muribaculaceae bacterium
GCCGCACAGAGAACAAATGTGTAAGTTGCTTTCATTTTGTCGGTTTGTTTAAAAAATTTGAAAAGATTAAAATTTAATTATAACCCTTGTTTTGCTTATAAAGTCCGGGGACATAATAAAGCTGGTTATAAGGAACAGGATAAAATTCATTCTTGCCGGCAGTATAGTGTGCATCCTCATAATACTGGCCGTAGGTTACACCGTCGTATGAAGAATTTTTCTCCTTCACGAAGTAAGCGTTAAGCACCTCGGAAGCGATACCCCAGCGACGGAGGTCAAAATATCGACTGCTTTCCATAGCCATTTCAAGACGGCGCTCCCAACGGAGACACTGACGGGCATGATCCTTGTCGGCGAAAGCAGAGGAAGGATAAAGGGATATTTCGCAGAAATCCTTTGCGTATGCGATATGCTTGTCGATAGAATCAGCGGCACGCTGACGGATATCGTTGATAATCGTTCTTGCCTCTTCGAGACGATCGAGCTCGATAAGGGCCTCGGCACGCATGAGCATTACATCTGTATAACGGAAAACATAGTCATTCATTGCAAATGCCTGCCAGGAACCTTCAAAAGTCTCACCCTGACTACGCTGAGGCACATCCTTAAGGGAAGTGTAGAAACCGTAAGTGTTCGGCGTACGGGAGTTCTCGGTAGTCATCATATACTCCGCCTCATACTTGTAGGGGAAAGTAGGCATGCCCACGGTATGGAACAAGCGCGGATCCCATTTCTGTGAATTGACATCGCCCATGACAGGATAAGCGTTGGTCTTGTCATATTCATCAAACATCGGAAGACCATCTTTTGTCTTGTAGGCGTTCACCAGATTCTGGGAAGGTTTGTGGAAGTCCCAGCCGCACGACCAGAAGCCCCAACAGCCGTTAAGCATGTTCGACCAGTTGGCACGTCCGAAACGGGTATTATCCTCCGTATATTGAGAAGTCTGCACCGCGAACACGGATTCCTTGCTGTTCTTATACTCGGGGAGGAAGATGTCACCGAAATCCTCAAGGTAACCGTATCTGGATTTTTCCACCACATCTGTATATTCGATAACCTTTCTCATATATTCCGGTTTGATAAATCCTACGCCATCGGTAGCCTCGTAGCCGTCACCCCATGCGATAGTAAGATAACATTTTGCAAGGTAAGCGGCTGCAGCCACCTTGTTCGCACGTCCGCCTCCATCAGGATTATCCTCGGGCAGACCGTTATAGGCCATCTCGAACTCACCGATCACCTTTTCCCATAGCTGGTCGTAGGTAAATTCATCATTGGGAGTCTGTTCCTGAAGATTATCTCTGAACTGCGGCACACCGATCCAGGGAATCTGACGGAACATGGTGAGGAGTTTGAAATAGCTGTGACCGCGCAGGAAATGAACTTCCGCCGTGCGACGGTTTGCTATCTCGTCACCAAGTTTCTCGACACCGTAATCCTCAAGCGCAACCAACGCACGGTTACAGCGCGATATGTTACAGTAAAGACGGTACCAGAGCTCGTCGAGCTCTCCGGGAGTTGAAGTCAGGGTTGACCAGATCTCCATCGGATGATAACCGGTATCCGTGGTACCGCCACCACCCTTGAGACAGTCATCGGAACCCAGGTCACCGTAGGGCCACAGATTGAACGGGTAGGTGTACCAGCAATCGCCGAGTGAGGCGTAGGCCGCGTTGACCATCTTCTCAGGCTGTGAGTACGCGAGTTCTCCATCTACTACGCCTGTCGGCGGAACATCGATGAAGTCATTGCACGATGTGAGGCTGAGAGCCGCAAAAAGTGATATGAATAATTTATATGGTTTCATTGTATTATTTTTTTATAGAAATTATGATTGTGTGAAATCAATTTTTAGAAATCTACCTGAAGTCCGAATGAGAAAGAGGTCGGAATCGGGTAAGCCCAGTTGGGATTCTCCGGGTCGGTACAGGTCAGACTCTTGCTCTTGATGGTGAAGAGGTTGTTTCCGGCTACATATACTCTTGCCCTTGACATGCGAAGCTTGGAGGTTACGCTTTCAGGAAGGTTGTATCCAAACTGGAGAGTGCGGAGCTTGCAGTAGGACCCGTTCTCAACGAAGTAGGAGGAAGTGCGGCCTTCATCGCCTGTATTGTTGGTGGTCAGCATCGGAATCATAGAAGATGTGTTCACGATCGGAAGCCATGCATCGAGTACGCGGACACCCTTGTTGCTGCCGGCGTCTGTAACGCTCCAGAAGTCGTTCTGGAATTTCTGGTTGTTATATACATCCTGACCGAGCACACCCTGGAAGAAAAGCTGAAGATCAAAATTTTTGTAGTCAAGCTCGAGATTCAGACCGAAAGATAAATCAGGCACCGGATTATAAATCCAAGTCTGGTCATCGGATGTGATCTTGCCGTCGCCGTTCAGATCCTTATATTTCATACCTCCGACACGTGCGTTGTCCTGACCGTAAGCAAGAACCTCCTCCTTGGTCTGGAACAGACCGTCGAACACATATCCTACGATTGAACCGTAAGGCTTGCGGGCCTCCACAAGATTCTCCTTTGTGGTGTGAGGATAAGAACCGGTAGTGGTTGAGGGGAGGTAGGTAACGCGGTTGCGGAAGAAGTCAAGGTTGAGATTAGCCTTATATCCGAGTCCGCATGCCAGACGGTCTCTCCATCCGATCATAAATTCCATACCCCAGTTGCGGAGCGACGGCCCGTTGAGCCAGCTTGCTCCACCTTCACCCATCGAACCTAAGTAGGCAGGGATGATAAGCATATCCTTAACATCTTTGATATAGAAGTCGAGGGTTCCGAGAAGACGGTTATTGAAGAAACCGTAGTCAAGACCGACGTTCCACTGTTCCGTAGTCTCCCATTTAAGGTTATCGTTGGCAGTCTGGCTTGCATAGTATCCTGAAGGGAAGATACCGCTCTGCTGAAGCAGGAGGTCGTAGGCAGTGGAAGTCACACGATCATTACCATAGTCGGCTACATAAAGTGCGTAACGCGCGGTATTGGAGATAGCCTGGTTACCTGTCCTACCCCATGAGAGACGGAGCTTGAGTTCGTCAAGCCAGTTGTTCTTGAAGTGCTCCGCGATACGATAACCTAAAGAAGCGGCCGGGAAAGTACCGTAACGGTTGTTGGCTCCGAAACGGCTTGAACCGTCACGACGGATAGTGAATGATGCGAGAAGAAGATCTTTCCAGTTATAGTCAACCTTACCGAAGAAAGACATAAGGGCATAAGCGGATTTGTTACCTGTGGCACGTTCTACACCCGATGATGCGTCAGGATACATGTAATTCGTATCCTCGATATCATAATTCTCATTATAAGCAGAGAAGTCTATACGGCTCTGGCGGAACATCTCCATTCCGAGGAAAGCGGTGAAATAGTGCTGGTCGTTGATAGTGAAGTTGTAGTTGGCGCTGTTGGTCCATGTCCACTTCGTATCGTTAGCCTGAGAAAGTGTGGTAGAGTTGGTATCGTTGTTGACGATATCGCTATGGAATGTATAATTGTAAGAGTGGATGAAGGCCGCATCATAATCAAGACCGAAATTTGAACGGAGCACGAGACCCTCGATAGGTTTGATGTCGATGAAAGCGTTTCCGAAGATTCGCCATACGTTCAAGGCATTGTCCTTGTTGAAGGCGAGTTCGCGGAGGGGATTCTGACGGTCGGCCATACTTCCTACAGGACCGGCGTATGTGATTCCGTCTGTTTCAAACACCGGAACGATAGAGGGCATCTTAAGTGCATTCTCGAGGGGCTGGCAATCCACCTGATCGGTATAGGTCAGGGTGAGGTTCTCTCCTACAGTCAGAACTTTTGAGATATCGTATGCCGTATTGACACGCATGGCTACGTTCTCAAAAGTTGTATATTTGAGAATA
>JAIDPP010000251.1 GCA_029062725.1 Muribaculaceae bacterium
AAATAAACCTTCGGATGAAAAATATTGAAATCACGGGTATGATAAATATATACTTCTACATTCCATCTTAAAACCTCCTCCAACGCTTCTTTGGAAGTACCTTTCTGATCTACTCCTAAGATTACTTTTATCTGCATCCCCTCGCTCTTTGCTTTTAAAACATAATCGGTAAGAGCTGATACGCCTCCAAAACTTGCAAATGCAACAAGACAGGTAAACGATGAATATCGCCCTGAATCAAATAATGCCACCAATTCTTTTGCAACCGACGTATTTTCCAACAAATTATATCCCTGACCTATGATTACTGTCTCCATGTATTGAAGTAGTTTTTATTTCCTCTAAATTAAAAATAATTTTTCTATTTTCAAAAATTAAGATAACAGGTGTACCGTCTTTTTTACGATACACCTGTTACAAACGTATATCAAACTTCTCTTACCTTACTCTCCCGTGAATATCAGGTATTCGCCGGGAGCGAGAGTTTTGGGGAGGGAGGCCGGCTCGCCGGTCATCCAATTGGTCATCCCCTTCACAGAAGGTGCTTTTTTGAAGGGCTTCACGGCGGTCTTTCCTAAATTGGCCACGGTTATCACATTGCCGCGGCGGAAAGCTATCACATCATCGGAAGCGGTGGCCAGACGCTCCATCTTCGCGCCGTTGCCCGCCGCAAGCTCCCTGCGCTCATGTTTGAGCCGGTTGAGGCGCTTGTAGAAAGCCGTGACATCAGCGTTGGAACTCCAGTCGGGAGCCTGATCCTTCTCAAAGAACTCGAAAGCCCGGTTGAGGCCCACCTCCTGGCCCGTGTAGATAAGAGGCATTCCCGGGAGAGTGTAGATCAGAACGGCGAAAGCCTCCTGAAGATTCCCTAAACGGTCGAATTCCGTTCCCTCCCATGAATTGAGATCATGGTTGGTGATCATGTTCATCAGATAGGAGTCGCCGGGATAGGTCTTCGCCTCCTCCTCGAGACGGACGTAGATATCCGAGGCATGTTTCTCCGGAAAATCCTTCATCTTCCCTTCGGAATCCTTGAAGGAATACTGCCCCGAAGTAGCGGCTATAGCGCTGAAGAGGTCCTTCATCGGCCAGTTGTAACCCATATCGAACCCATGTTCGAGAAGTTCCGGATTGGGAGCCTCGGCCAGCATGAATATCCCGGGCTTCACGGCCTCGAGCTGCGGACGGTTCTCATTCCAGAAATCGGTAGGCACCTCAAAAGCCACATCGCAGCGGAAACCGTCGATATCGGCCTCGCGCAGCCAGAAAGCCATAGCGTCGGTCATGGCCTTGCGCATCTCCGGGTTGCTGTAGTCGAATTCATAGACGTCTGTCCAGTCATAAGGACCATACATCTCCCCCTTCTCATTGCGCTCATACCAGTCGGGATGGTTCTTCACCCAGGCGTTGTCGCGTCCCGAATGGTTAGGCACCCAGTCGATGATCACCTTCATCCCGGCGTCATGCGCCGCCTTTACCACCTTCCGGAAATCGTCGATATTTCCGAATTCAGGATTGACACCCTTGTAATCGCGGACCGCGTAATAGCTGCCCAACGTTCCTTTGCGTCCGTCCTCCGAAATGGGATGGATAGGCATGAACCAGAGGATATCGACTCCCAGCTCCTTGAGGCGCGGAATCTGGGGGAGAAAAGCCTCGAAAGTACCCTCCGGAGTGGCCTGACGCACATTCACTTCATAAATCACTGCCTGACGGCTCCAGTCGGGATGGTTCACCGTGGTCTCCGCAGGCTGCTGCGCCATCCCCAGCAGAGACGCGCAGGCTCCTAACATAGATGCAAGAACTTTTTTCATGATAAGCTTTTGGGTTATACAGTTTTTCAGATGCAAATATATAAAAATTATCCCGAAAAAATTCATCAAATCTCCACCTTGAAAAAATAATATTCCCTGATTTATTAACATATTTTTGCAAATTCCGGTTGAATCTATTAATTTTGCACACGATTAAGGAGATTTTAAGGTAAAAAATCATAATATCAATTACTATGGGTATGTCTAAACAGAAAAAGCGCACCCTGGGCTGGACTTTGGTTACAGTCGCCTTGGGCGCGATCGCCCTGATAGGGTTGCGCGACACAATCGATTCCGAACTCTTCGGCTTATCTTCCGACCACTTATGGGCCAACATCGCCTGGATGATCACCGCCACGATTTTCGTGCTGATGATGACTCCGGGCCTCTCTTTTTTTTATGGGGGTATGGTCCGTCCTAAGAATGTCATCTCCACCATGCTGCAGAGCTTCATAGTGATGGGCGTCGTCAGCGTGATATGGGTTGTGTTCGGCTTCGGACTCGCGTTCGGAAACGATATCTGGCATATCATCGGAAACCCGGTCGATTTCTTCATGTTTCATAATGTGGGTGTGACTAACGTCACCTCCGCCGGAGATTCCTCTCAGATCGGACTGGCCGTGACCACTATCCCACTCGCGCTCTTCGCCCTTTTCCAGATGAAATTCGCCATCATCACCCCCTCGCTCATCACGGGAGCTTTCGCCGAGCGCGTCCACTTCGCCGGTTACCTCCTCTTCATGGTTCTCTGGACCATCATAGTCTATTGCCCTCTGGCCCATTGCACATGGCATCCCGACGGACTCTTCGGGCTTCTCGACGTTCACGACTATGCGGGCGGAATCGTTGTCCATGCCGCCTCCGGCGTAGCGGCTCTCGCAGGAGCGATGTTCCTCGGCAAGCGTCAGGTTTCAGGCCATAACAAACCGGCCAACGTGCCTTTCGTTCTTTTAGGCGCGGCCCTCCTCTGGCTCGGCTGGTTCGGCTTCAATGGCGGTTCATCCTTGGCAGCCGACGGAATAGCGATCTCGGCATTCCTCAACACCAACACGGCAGCGGCCACGGCGATGGTATTATGGCTCGCCCTCGACGGCATGCGCGGCCGTAAGCCTTCGGCTATGGGCGCGGCCATCGGGGCCGTCGTGGGTCTGGTAGCCATAACGCCTTGTGCCGGATGGGTCACTTTAGGCCAGAGCATCTTCATCGCGGCCGTAATCACTCTCTGCTGCAATTTCGCCGTCTGCTGGAAAGGATATTCGCGTGTCCTTGACGATGCCCTCGACGTCTTCCCCACTCACGGATTGGGAGGTATAATCGGAACGCTCCTCACCGGTATCTTCGCATACGATTACTTCGCCCTTGAAGGGGGCGAGATGATCTCGCGCTGGCAGTTCTTCTTAAATCATCTGCTTGTGATGGCCGGTGTGTTCATCTACACCTTCCTGGTCAGCTACGCCCTCTATTGGCTTACCGATAAAATCATCCCCATGCGCGTTTCTCCCAAAGCCGAACGCGAAGGCCTTGATTCATCCCAGCACGATGAGAACTATGGCGACACAAGCGATGACACTCCTACCGTAGCGGAATGGTTCCAAGGGATAGAGGAGAATTAAGGGCTCTCCTTTGAATTAATGACGGTGTGTCAAATTTACGTAATTTGACACGCCGTCATAGTTTTTCAATTACATATTGAAGGGCTCGGGACTCCCTGTTCTCCATGTAGTTAACCCCGATCAAAAACACTTGCCTTGGATCAACCGCAAGGTGACCTGCATAATCCCGGGAATGAATCTGCTCCATCGCTTCCCGTACACTCCGGTTATATTTGAACTCGAAGAGATAAACGAACCTTGAGGTCTGTACCTCCAGATCGCTTCTCCCCCTATAGGAATGGTGTTCTGCTATGGAAAGCGTGCCGCATAGCACCGTCAGCAGATATGTTATAGCCCGGTAAGATGATTCGCAATGGTCCTCCCGTGGCAAGTCTTTGAACAGCGCTTCCAGACGACGCATAAAGTCATCTATTCTCCCCTCATAAAGATCCTCCTTGAAGTCACTGAATTGGAAGGGACTATCCGGAGCATATACGATTGGCGCATACTGGCCGAGAATATCCTCATAGAATCCGATTTCAACCTCATAATTTGGAAATTGAAGTTGGTAAAGCTGAGTTTCCGGATTATAGGAACCTATAGTAAGATAACCTGTCTGGAACATCAAAGGAACAGGATTGCGGTCGCTGATACCGATTGTCATGAGTGATTTTTCAGTACATTTCCTTCCATTAAGATCCGGAGGGAAAGTACCCATATTCTTTATGCGCCTTGCGAGGAAAGTAGGAGTTCCGGTTGCGAACCAGAACGGACTGATCCTTTCATCGTCCAAGGCGCGGAGCACACTGTACGGGTTATAAAGACGGGATCCTTCGGGAGTAAAGAGATATCCATCATAATATCGTCTCATTTCCCGGAGAGTGGTGTCGAAGTCCTCCTTACGTTTTCGCGCCAGATTCTCTATCCCGGATTTAAATGAATCTACCATTTCCTCCTCTGTCCACCCGCAGATATCAGAAAAGCGGTCAACGAGCGAAATATCCTTCAGGTTGTTGATGTCGCTAAAAATGCTTACCCGGTTGAAGCGAGCCACTCCCGTAAGAAAGGCAACACGAATGAAGGCATCCATAGATTTCAGGTTGCCGAAGAATCCTTTGAGGGTCGATTGATACCGCTCATACAGCTCTTCATTATCCTCCAGACCTAAAAGAGGTTTGTCATATTCATCAATAAGAATGACAACCTTCCTGCCGGTCTTTTCAAAGGCCGAGCGGATAAGTTGCCGGAAACGCTGAGCCGGTTCCGAATATTGTCGGTTGATTTCATAGAACTCCTCATGTTCGCGCAATTGCTGATCAAGAAGAGCCTCAAGACCGTTTTCCTTTTTATAATCCGAGGCATTGAAATCAAAATGAAGCACAGGATTCGGCGTCCAGTCAACATCCATAGAATCTATGGCAAGACCCTTGAAGAGCTCCCTTCTCCCCTCGAAAAAGGCATGAAGAGTCGATAGCAGCAGACTCTTCCCGAAGCGACGCGGACGACTCAGGAAATAGAAGGCTTCATTTTCTGCAATGGATTTGATGAAACGTGTCTTATCCACATAGGCGAATCCTCCCTCTATCAGTTTGGGAAAACTCTGGATTCCGACCGGATATTTAATTACTTCAGGATTCATATCGCGAATATAACACAATTTCACGGCAATTTAAAACCTTCTCGCCGAAGTTTTTTCCATCTTCCGCCGAACTTTTCTCTCTCCTATTGGTTATAATAGATGAAAAGTAATTCGTTTCATGATGTTAGGTTAGTTTAAAAGTATTATGGAAAACATGCGAATGTGGCGAGTCGTGATGACCCGCCACATTCGCGTTTTATAAACACGTAATAAAGAAAGGGCGGCGTGTCAAATTTTGAAAATTTGACACGCCGCTCTTAGGTTTTATTATTCAAAGATTGATCTTACTTCGGACCTGCGGAATATTCTTGAGCTTCGTTTTTAATAACGGGAATTGGGTTGGTTTCGTTACCGTTTCCATTGTTACCGTTATTGAAGATAATGTTTATATTCTTATCTTTCGGAATACATGAACGGTATCTGCCGTCACTCATTTTTGTCATGATATATCCCGGCCATCCGTTGTTTTCATCACCGTTATTAGGGTTGTACCAATATACATATACCTCACCCCAATTATTCGGGTTAGTATAGTATATGCTGTACATTCCTTCCGGGGTTGTCTGCTGAATAGTAAGGGGATTCGGACTGAAAGTTACGCTTGCTGTTTCATCGTTGCTGTTATATGAACAGATCCAGGATCCACCAAGCACAGTATTCTGAGATGAACCGGTCGGACTAACCCATGTATCGCCAACCACTTTCCAGCCGTTCAGCTCCGACGGTTTCTTATCCCTTGAATAAACCGTAGTATTGCCTTCTCCTTTGGACATCGAGTGCCAGACTCCATCCTCGGAACGGAAAGTGAATATCACATAAAACTGCTCGGGTCGAGTGTTGGGCGATTCATAAACGAAATTGAAATAATTATCGGGGTTACCCATGGTAAGGTAGTTGCCGATAGCTTGGCCGGGCCAGTTTGTCACGGCATTACGGTTCCCGTTCGTGTCGAGAGAATAGAGGAATACATGGGTAGCGCCTGCCACGTTGAAGTGCGTACGGTATTTTGTCGTCGTATTTTGCGTGATATTCACGCAACGAACCGACAAAGCGAAACCGTTGCTTTCCTTACGTCCGTTCACCTCAGCATTATCGTATGAAGCGATGGAGCCGGCGATCTTCAGATATTTGAGCCAGTTTCCGATATGGTCTTTTTCAAATCCCTCGGAAGGTGTTGACGTCCAATAGTAACCGGTCTTGGAGTCGCCGGTCAGGGATCTGGTGGTCGCGTCGTAATAGCGCGATTTTGAGAAATAAACTTTCTGTCCTTTCGCGTTGGTAAACTCAGCGTTATAGTCACTCAGATAACGGTTCATCTGGAAGTTCGGAGAGTTGCGTAGAGTGTTCCAGATATCCTGACGCGGAATCTCATATCCAGGAGGACAGAGATTGCTATACATAATCGGCTCACCGCCGTTATTATATTTGGCCGCCATATAGTATCCTCCGGCAGCACTTTCTGTACCGAATACTGAAATGTTACCCTCACCCATGCAATAAGGATTTGCAGCCCTCGCTCCAAGATTGCGGTCCAGCCAGTGATAGGTTCCTGCCGGACCCTCGATCACTTCATAATAGTAGAAATCATCATCCGTATCAGTGCGGTCTATGCGATAATCCTTTGGATTCAGATCATTAGCTTTTTTGGCACCGCGGAAAACTGTCGGGCGGTCAAAGAAACCGGTATGATAAAGATCAAGCGAACAATCTGTAGAAGAACCATCCTCGGTAGAAGTTATTGTAAGAGTCAGCTTTCCGACCTCATATTCCCAGTTTGCCACTGAGGGATCATGCGTGATATTTATTTCAAGTTTCCCCGTCTTATTGTTCCCGCTGTAATTATCTAATGTTATACCCTTGATACCGGTTGTCTCGATCTTCCAGTTATAGGGTTTCCCATTGTTGAGGTCATTGAACTCTACAGTATATTCATAGCTCCAACGTGCATCCGGACCTCCATAGTTAAGAGGGAAATGCAGACCGGCATCACGCACCTTATCGTTATTCTCAGATTTTTTCAAACCATGACATACGTTATGCACGAAATACCAGTAATCTTCCGATCCGGTTGTCGAGTATCGGGTGGTTCCTGTGTTGTCTTTTATTGTAAGCTTTGCCGTACAAAGTTCCGCACCATTGAATTCGCGGCTCCATATTACGGGAACTTCACGTGTGAGGCCTTTCCATGATACGATGATCTTCCCATTCAATTCACCCGGGGAAGGAGGATTACTGAAATCTACGGGAATTTTATACAGAACCCCCTTGAAGGCTTCCTGACCCTGCATCGAACCAAATTCCGACGCTTCGGCAGGTTGAGGGGTTCCTAATGTCAGCCAGCGGCTGGTGGTGGTGATGCTGACATCCTCGATATTCATCTCTGAAGCGTCAAGAGAATAGAGCCTTACATAAAGTGATTTCTGAGTCTCCGCAGTGGTCGCGTTTCCGCTGTGAGCCACCTCATGCGACACCCCTAACTCGCGTGTCCCGTCAGTTATCAGATTGAAGGCCTGCGGACAGTAGTCATAGATATCGGTCTTCAGAAGCGAAGTAGGATTCTTGGCGGCAGCGGCGGCCGTAGTGTCTCCCTTGCCTCCGACTTCCAGTATCATTACCTGATACCAATGGTTTGAGTTGAGGTTGAGGGGAGTGACTGTCTTTGCATCCTTGTCAACTTTCTCGAACTCCACACGATAGAAATATTCCTTTCCGTCGCTATACGGAGCCTTTACGATTATGAAGGGACGGTTGGCATCATCACGTCCGTTATTTTCGGTAGGATGAAAATAAGGCTCCGCGGGGGTGGTGACATCATCGGCAGTGACGTTTACCGGTCTTGAAGAGGGAAGAGCGGAGTCTTCCGCAAAAGTAGCTGCCACAACACTTGAATTCTCCGCTGTGCCGAATACCTGAAAATTATATGCGTTATCTCCGGGTACATACTCCCCCTCCACTATTTTAGCATCGGTGACCGTAACTTTCGCCCCGTTGCGCTTAAGCGCTACAGACTCCTTGGTTCCTCCAACGATATCGCTTAGCGATGCGTAACCGCTCATCACCATGTTGGATCCGCTCATCACCTCAGATGTCTTCTCCTGAAGTTCCCCCTCGGAGAGACCCGAGGTAAAGGAAACTCCTTGTGGAACGTTGGCGATGAAATAAAGTTTCAGACCGCTTTTGGTACGGAGGGCGGAATTAAGCTCGCAGGAAACGGTATGGCGGTTTCCGGAGGATGTTATTTCCGAACCGGAAAAAGATTTGATCTGTGCCACACCGGTCTCGTCGAGAACCAGCATAGTGACATTGGCCACGGCATCTTCCGAGGCGCGTGTTCCTACTATCTCCATCCCGGGAACGGCAAGATTGACGGTCAGTTCTCCGTCGGATCCAAGACCCGACGGAGAATAAAGCTCGTCAACGCTGCAGGCCGAAAGACCTAAGGCAAGCGTGGTATATATGAAAAGTTTGCGTATCATTTCTGATTATTGTTTATAAGGTTGCTTCATAGCGCTTTGTCGCCGTATTATACTTAAAGAGGCTTACATTCTTGTTATATTCCGGATCTTGCGCATCCAGCTTATACTTGACTGTCGTAGCTCCGGTTTTGGTAGGAACAAATGTATAGACGCCGTTGTAGGTTGCCTGATTGTTCCAATCCCCGTTATTTTTGTTAGCACTGTAAGCATCCCCGTTATCATCGCTCCAAGCCCACACTTTATGGGAAACTCCCGGGAAAACAAGTGCGTAGGTCTTTCCAACCTCGAATGTGGTAGTGGTTGACCCTTGTGTCGGCTCATCAGGCGTCGGAGGTATGGGGGGTGTCGGTACACCGGAAGGCTTACCTCCCTCTCCACGGCCTACTTCCAAAATCGTATAGTGGAAACAACCGTCTTCAAATTTGAAAGTACTTGCGTTAAATGACGGCTGCTCAGTATCATATTTACCTTTTGTCTTTATCCTTTGATAATTTATATTGCCTGACAATTGATTTTCCTGTACGTCGAATTCAACGTAGGCGTAATAGTCGTTATATTTATGGAAGCTTGCTCCCCCCTTAGTATCCTTTGTCACTACATTTCCCGCGCTGAAGTCAGAAGGTGGATATACTTCATCACCCCATGCGTTGTCTTTCCATACATTCAGCCCCTGCCAGTCTCCGGAATTATAAGGCCAGTAGATGCGGTATTTATATATAGTGACCGGAATAGTAGTGGGCTTATAGGAAACGAATGTCTGGTTCGCTTTTCCATCCACATAATAGAACCATCCCTCTTTTGAAGGATAATCGAAGAGAGCCACACCCGGTTCTTCGTGTGCAGGATAACGATTACCGGCCTCTGCATGACTGTTCTCTTTACAGTCCGTGAACATGATCATAGCCTTACCGGGAGTTGCCACTCCGGAGAGGTCAAATTCCCACCAGCCATCACCTTCACTTTTCATGTGGATGCCGGGGAAGCCCCTGTCATGGTTTTTCGGGTGAGAGGGGTCATAACACTGAGAGCAAACTCCGTTGAGTGTTTTGCGATAGGTCTCGCAGAAGTCAAGGTCATAATAATGGTCGGTCCAGTTGGCCGTTCCGGGATTCCATCCCCCGGCACTGTTGCCGGTGAAGAACCAGAAACCACCGTTAAGCCTTCCGACGTCGTCCGGATCATTATGCTCGCCGACGTTCCATCCCATGAAGGCAGCCCCACCGGTAAAGTCATATTCGAGCGCCGCTGTTGTAGCGGAATAGCCTACAATCTTACCGGGAACTCCGCCGTGTGTATAGGTCACGTCAGCCGGCAACTGGAGACATTGATATACGTATATATGAGGATGAGACCAGGTAGGCGCATATAGATGCACCTTATATGTGTCGTTGCTGGAGATTATATAGATAGACACCGTACACTTTACCTCATTTCCTTCATAATCGTGCCCCTTGAGAACAAGCGACATGGTATGATTCTTTTTCCAGAGTTCACGTGTTCCGTTCAGATCATTAAAACGAACGTTAAGCTTCACCTTTCCGTCTTTGGGTTCTAACGTCGCGCCGTTCTCGAGCGGATGATTAGAGCTGTCAAGTATTTGGAGGGAGCCGTCGCTGTTCTCCTCGGGCCAGTCCACTTGCTCCAAGGTGAACGATGCAAGGTTGGATTTAAGATTTACTGCAATATCTCCACTATAGTCGCCGGATTCCTTTCTGCGGGCCACATCGATAGTTACAAGCTCATTATCGGCGGTGATAAATTCATTAAAAATGATATCGCCTACATCTACCTTCTTTACCAGAGGTCCGGCAAAAAGTTTGAAATATTTCCAATCATTGCCCTCCTTGATGGTATTGAATTCAGCATGGTCGATCGCGGGATTAAGAGTAATGCTGATATGACCCTCCCCTGTCTTCTCATCGACAGGAGATACTGTGATATCATAGATTTTGTCTAATCCGAATGATTCGCAGTCGGCGGTGACAGGAGCATTTGATTTATAGGTGATATCGACTGTCTCGCCGGCAGTGATCGTAAAGCCGGTCTTATCTATGTCGAGGATCGTCGGACCATTGAGCGCACCGATCATAGCAATTGGCGACCACTGCTGAACATCCAGAATGAATTTGCCGTCAGAAGTGCCTATATAGTCGTAGAAATGAGAGCGTTCTACAATCTTACCCTTCACTGCGTCGGTATGGTTGATCGGCAACGGAAGAGAAACATTTCCTATCTGTATGTGCGCGGTAGTGGCGTTCTGCGACTGATCAAGCTGCTCGGGAACATAGAACACTGTCTGCCATGCCCAGGGAGAGGTTGCTGAAGCAGTGATATCGCCGAGATTCTCTACATCCAGATTCTTCAGATCGTCAGCCGGAAGGGTTGCGGGAAATCTCTTGTATCCTCCGGCAGGTTCGAGTCGTGAACCCTGTCCCGGGGTATATTGACCGTCGCGGAGCATAGCCGATGCGTCAGAATGACCGTCAACATAAAAGGCGTTTACCATGTCAGCCGGGTGAAGGTCGTTAAGGACAGTAACCCTTACCTTCGCCACAGCGAATTTCAGATTTGCCTTGATGCGGGTGCTGACACCTGAATTAACGGTAATGGTTCCGTTTCCAGCCGGGGTATAGTTGCCGTTATTATCCCTTGTCAGAAGGTCTGAATGGGTGCACGACATCGGAAGTCCGGTAGCCGCGATGTCTGCCGGAACTGTAGCAGTCATCTTGAGAAGGTCCTCCTCCTTTATTGTCTCCGGATCCGAGAACGCGGTATTGGCCACGACGTAGCATCTGTATTCCCCGTTCTCAAGATCGAGTCGGTATCCGGTCTTGAAATCAGGGTCACCGGTATTGGAAATCTTCGTACATTCCGTGGTAAGCTCGTAAGTCACCGGGATGTCTTTACCATCCGCGTAGGCGAACAGCCTGATATTCTTTATCGCTCCCTCTGTGGCATTGAAGTCTTTCGTAGAGCCGGCGCGTGTGCCGCTCTCTTCCGGCACAACACCTTCCGGCACCTGAGGGATATATATCACGACTCCGTTTTCAGAATCGGAGACGTTATTTTCGCGAACCACAATGTCATCGCTGCATGATGTCAGCAACCCGGCCGTTGCGGCCATTATCGCGAAGATATTTCTGTTAAGAAGTTTCATGATTAATTTTTTTGGTATGCTGATTTATCAGAAATGGAAAACATCTCCTACCGTGTGATCCCAGGGGGTGGCTTTGAGCACTACCTCCACACCTCCCGTCGGGGGACGGTGAACCACGAAAGTATAGACTGTGTTTCGCATCACGCCCTGCCATGCGCCGTTATCGACGGTGGCGAGATCGGCCTCGGCATCCACCACGAAATCGCGGTGAGGAGCAAATGTCAGCGTTGTCGTGCTGCGGGAGGTGTTCTGAAGACCGGAATCCTCGTTGGCATAGATCAGCGCGATGTCGCGCACGGGATCTGTCGGAGCCGCGAGGTTGCCGTCCGCGTCATAGAAGGAGCTCTCGAAAGAATAGAACTCGTAGGCGCGGCAGGCCGCGCCGTTGTAGCTGACCGTGGCGTTGGATGCCGAAAGGGTCTGCTTGAGCGTCAGGGTCGAGACAGCCGGAACATGCGGACGCAACACCCGGTCGCCATTCATCCAACCGGTAGGCTCGGGGCAGATATAGCCGTATTGCGGCGTGTCGAGCTCCACCTTGTCGATAATGCCGTCGGCATCGACGATCACTATCTTGGCCAGCGCTCGGGTCATGTCCACGTCGGGGAGACGCATCGCGTTGCGGGCGCTGTAGATCTCCTCGTTATACTGCTTCATGGTAGCCGCCGAGACAGCAGTGCGCCCGGCCATCGGCATATTGTTGACACCCTCTTCCGAATAGGGATTCCAGACATAGCCGTCGCTTGCCCGGCCCGGCCATACGAGAGTGTTCATGTCGGCGTTATCCATATTCGCCAGAGAGAAGGTTTTGGAGCGCATCGCCGCAGGAACGTTAAACGCGGCGGTGGTGAACCCATCCTTATAATCCTCCTTTTTCAGATGGGCGGCGACCGCCGGGCCCCAGTTGGGGAGGAAGTAATAGGCGCGGAGATCGGTGTTGGCCTTCTCGCTGTCAGGACCGTTGAAGATCATATCCTTGAGAGTGCCGTCGGCGTTATAGGTGGCGAAAGCGAGCTGGTTCTTCTGAAGCGACTCCACTTCCGGGGAGACGGCGCGGGTAGGAGCGGTTCCGCCGATCGACATGATCACGCTGAACTCACCCTCGAGCGGTGCCTCGGGAGCCTCCTTGTCGGAGGAGCAGGCGCCCGCGAGGACTAATAGCGGCAGGGCCGCAGAAAATTTTATATACTTATTCATAGCGGTTTGCCTTTATTAATTCCATTCCATATTGTTTTCTATAACTCGGTAACCGTTGATATAGACGGTGACGTGGGTCGTCAGGACGAGGTCGATGCGGTAATAATCCTGACGGTCGAGATATTCCTGAAGGTCCATTCCCGGCGCTATGCGGTTCTTGAGCTTCATGAAGAGGTCTATGAGATTGCTGCGGAAGAACTCGTCGCCTGTGTCGGTGCGGGTGATGAGGAGCTCCGCCTGAGAGTCGGCCATCAGTCGGCCGTGGTGCATCTCGGCCACTACTGCATAGTCGGCCTCAGTGGTGTAGCCGCCCTCGCCGTCGGAGATATTATACTCTCCGGAAAGCCAGCGTGCCGGTTGATATACCACTTCTCCGGAAACGCTGTTGTCATGCCCCATGACGCCGTTGACGTCGGTGATCTCCACGTTGTAATCCGATGCCACGAGAGCCTCGTTGCGTGTCGAACGGATAAGGACATCTATAAGGTTCGTATTCTTTATAAGATCCACGGTTCTCTCCTCCGGACCATCCTCCACCTCATATCTCACGCTCGTCGTGGAATGGAAGAGATGGCTTGGGAATCTGCTGGCAGATACGTTGCGCCCCGAGGCGTCGGTCTCCGTGCCGAGGCGGCAGGTAAGGTCTTCCTTGGTGGTGACGGCTCTTGTGCCGTCGAGCGAGAAGGGGGATTCATCCGTGAGTCCGCCCCAGACCACGAGGTCATAATCCTGAGACCTTTCAAGGTCGATGGGCAGTGTCCAGTCGTTGTCGATAAGAGTCTGCCGGTCGGCCCTTGAGACAGCGGCGAGCTTCCCCTCCTTATCGAAGGCATAGACTTCGGCCGCATGCACGTCGCTGACCTTCTGCGCCCCCGACATATTATAGTCGTAGGAGAGCCTAACCCTGTATTCTGGCACACAGGGGCGAAGGTCTTCATAGACGAAAGAGGAGTCGCATGAGGAGAGGGCAAGCGAGATCATCGCAGCCATAGCCCACGCGGCGCCTTTGCGTTGTTTGAGATTCGATAGAAACATATAGATTGTTGTTTTAATTTTCCTGGTTATCGCAGGGGGTATCACCCCCCTGCGACATTTATATTCTCTTTCTCCGGAAATCCGGAGAAGCGGTTCATGCGCTGATTACTTCCACTCCATCTCGTTTGTCAGCGTTCTCCAGGGGAGGACATTGACGCTCATGTGGAGGTAGTAGTCAGAATCCTTGGGGTCGGGACCATCGAGAGGAACAATGGGAGTGTTGGGTCCGGGAAGACCGATACCCATACCGCCGATACCTGTGATCTTGATGTCATAGTAATGGTTACGGACAACCATCTCATAGTCATCTTTGGAAACGGAGGTCGGAACGTGATTAATGGCTTTTGAATAGTAGCCGTAGCCGCCGTGATATTTCACGCAGCGGGTCGGGAGGCTCTTCTCCTTGACAACCATCCAGCCTGTCCAGTTAGACCATTTATCGTCTCTTGCGCCGGGAATATTCACGTCTGCAGCGGCGAGCACATCCTCCGGGATGAGGGTGTCGTGGTGAGTGTCGTCAGTCCAGTCGCCACCCATAGCGAGGATAGCGTCTTTCTCGCTGCTATAAACCTGGAAATGATCCTGGAAAGCCACAAGCCAGAAAGATCCGTCGGCGGCAGCAAGGTTATTGCCGGCATTGTCTTTCACCTCATATTTACCGAGAACAACAACTGAAGTCTTGCGGGTATCTTTGGGATTACCGTTATCGAAAGCATAGAAGGTAAGAGGAGTAGTCTTGTTGTAAGCCTTTGCGGCTGTGGTTGTGATATCCTTAAGCTTGCCGTCAGCCTCAACAACATCGCTGGTAGCACCGAAGGGCATTTTGTTGGCATCCTGAATCTCTGTCAACGTGGGCCATTCGATGTTAGTAGAGCGGTCGCGACGCAGCATACCGGACCAGCGGTTCTCCACACTGTTGAAGCCTTCCCAGCCAAGAATGTCGGTGTTGAATGAACCGTAATCAGGAAGCTTCTTGATTGTGTAGGTATTTTTACGATATCCGGTGAGGAAGGTGTATTCAGGTTTGAAAGTAACCTTGGCGTTCACTTCCTTATCTGTCTGCTTGGCAAGAGGATCAAGTTTGCCATCTGCGTCGAGGGTATAGTCAGCGCCATACTGATTGCTGATCTTGACTTTAGCAACAAGGTGCTCCACATTCACAATCACCGGTTTACCGTATGTCGCGCCGGACTCGGCATTGATGGCGTCCTCCTCTTTCTTGAACAGCATTTCTCCGGTGATAGGTGTCTTGTTTGTACGCTCACCGTTTGCATCGTAGTAGCGTGCGCTACTCATAAAGAAGAGGTTGTTGGTGCCGCGAGAATAATGATCAATATCAAGGTCCTGAGCCGTGATGTCTCCTTCATACTCTCTTTCACCATTGATAACAACAGTAACGGCGTTAGGCATCTTCGAGAGCTTAACTACGGCACACTTGTTACCGGTCTGGCCATCATGTTCAACCCATTGAGCACGATCCTTAGGATCAGGAGTCTTACGGGCGTAGCGGGTCACGGGCGCTGAGCCATCGGCATAATCGAAGATGAAGGCTGCCTCCTCGATCTCATTCTCGAAATCGTAGGGAGTTACCTCCGACACGGCACGTGTAGCAGAAGAGGGGAACTCGATGCGGAGATAGCCGATCGTTCCCTCGTCATCTACGGGAGTGGGATCGTAGCCCAGAGGCTCGTCCTGACTGGAGCAACCGCCGAGCATCAGCATGGCTGAGGCAAGGGCAAATGCATAAGTTTTTTTCATGTTGGATAGTTTAAATTATTGTTGTTTAAAAATTTATTTTTTCAGTCTGTGAATACGGTCACCTGCGGCGCTGTCATTCTCGCGAGGGTCTTCTCGGCTCCGGCGGTATCGATTCCGGCGGCCTTGGCTTTGGCGAGCATCTCGGCGGCCTTGGTGTAGTCGCCCTGCTTTGCGGCAAGGATGGCACGCGCATATACGGCCTGGGCGTATCTCCCGCCTTGGCGAGATAGTTGGCGGCCTGGGTGAGA
>JAIDPP010000252.1 GCA_029062725.1 Muribaculaceae bacterium
GGATAGAATATCGGATTCCGGTTCCGACGATTAGGGTTCGACTCCCTATGGAGATACTATGTAAAAGAGGGTGTGTAATAAGACCCGTCCGGGTTGTTGGTTGAGATTTAAGATTCGTCGAAATACTTGAGTTAGCTCCCGACTGCCTCAGTCTCAACCGCCTGTCATCTGAAACATTCTGACAGCCTACCTCACCATCCGGATAAACATTACGGTGTGTCAAATATTAGAATTTTGACACACCGTCTTTTTAAAATTATAGTTCAAGAGCAGTCGTCAGGATTACATTCTTCCGTCTTGGAGCTGGTGGTAGAGTATTATTGTAAGGCGATTGCAAAGGAATGTATGAAGGATATGGATGTAAAGATTGAAAAGGGATGGAAAGAAGCACTTGCTGTAGAATTTCAGCAACCTTATTTCGAGCGTCTTACCGAGTTAGTTAGAAAGGAATATTCTGATTCCACAGTCAGGGTTTATCCCCCTGCTTCGAAGATATTCGCGGCATTTGACCAATGTCCTTTTGAGGATGTGAAGGTAGTGATCATAGGGCAAGATCCATATCACGGTCCGGGACAGGCGAATGGACTATCCTTTTCAGTCAACCCGGGAATTGCTATTCCCCCTTCCTTGAGAAATATTTTTAAGGAGATACACGACGATACCGGAGCGCCTATACCGGATAACGGCGATCTTTCCCGTTGGGCCGTGCAGGGAGTTCTGCTTCTCAACTCAGCATTAACCGTCAGGGCGCACCAGCCGAAATCACATTCCGGAATAGGATGGGAAACATTCACGGATGCCGCTGTAAGGGCACTGAACGATCGTTGCGAGAACATCGTGTTTCTTCTGTGGGGTTCGGATGCGATAAGAAGAGGAGCTATGATCGACCGGTCGAAACATCTTGTGCTTCAATCGGTCCATCCATCTCCTCTGTCCGCAAGTCGTGGTTTTTTCGGAAACCATCATTTTTCTAAAGCTAACTCTTATCTGAAGGAACATGGCAAAACGGAGATCAAGTGGTGACAACAGGTTAGAGAGAGATCAGATGAAACTATTTACCGTATTCATTTATATTTTTTTCGCTCTATTGTCTGTAACAGGAAGTCAGGCTATCGCGAGTCATACCGACAACAGGATATTACACCACTCCTTCCGAACGCTCAAGACAGAAGTAGCGAATGATTTCATGTCTCCTCCGGTTGTCCGGCTGGGAACGGCCGACCGGCTGCTTGTTAGTTTCGATGAGATAGCGGAAGATAACCGATATCTAAGTGTAAGGTTGATCCACTGCGACAGCGACTGGAAGCCCTCACGGCTTGTTGAATCGGAATATATTGATGGATTCAATACGATGGATATAGAAGACTGGGCCTATTCCTCCAATACTTTCGTGCATTATGTCAATTACCTTCTGGAGATCCCCTCCGGGAATTTTGCTCCGCTTGTGTCCGGAAATTATATCCTTCAGGTTTATGACCGGGATGAGCCCGACGAGACGCTTCTGCAGACACGCTTCCGTGTAGTGGAGCAATCCGTGCCGGTGTCCGCTGTTGTCACCACTCGAACTGACAAAGGTTTCAACGACCGATACCAGCAGCTTGAGATCGTTCTTGACGGAGAGAGAGCCGGCATCGGAAACCCTTATCAGGATATAAAGGTGGAGATAGTGCAGAATGGAGCGGAAGGTCAATAACGGATAATCGAGAAGCCTTTGAGAGTGGAAGGTTCAAGGATAGTGTATTCACATACGCCGCAGCTTGTTTTCCCCGCCTCAAATGAATATCGCAGATTCGAGACAGTTAGTACCCGTTTTCCCGGCATGCGCACAGATTCGGTCAAATATATGGGAACTAACTATCATGTCTGGGTGGCTCCCGACTCTCCACGCGCCGACAGGGAGTATGAATACGACCGGACCCAGCACGGGCGTTTCCTTATAAGGGAATACAACGCCACTGACTCCAATATCGGCGCGGACTACGTGACTGTCCATTTCTTCCTTGACTCCCCGGAATATATCGGTCGGGAGGTGTATATCGACGGAGAGATAACCTACGGACAATTCGACTCATCCAACCGGATGGTTTATAACGGGACGATGGGAGGATACGAACTTCAGATGCCTCTGAAGCAGGGAGCCTACAACTACCGTTATGTAAGCCGGCCGGCAGGATCGAAGGAATACCCCTCATCTTCGCTTATAGAAGGGGATAAATATGAAACGGGAAACGAATATAGCATCTATGTGTATCTCCGCAAGCCCGGCGATCGTTATGACCGTCTTGTGGGATATACTACAGTAAACTCAAACTAAGAATAAAATGCTACAGATAGGAGATAAACTTGTATCGCTCGACTTGGTCGAGGATTACTTCCATTGTGATCTTGAAAGCTGTCTCGGAGCATGCTGTATAGAGGGCGACGCCGGAGCGCCGCTTACAAAGGCTGAATATGATCGTCTGAAGGAGCTTATGCCCGAAGTCTATCCCTTGCTAACGCCGGCGGCGCAGAGGGTTATCGACGAGCAGGGTCCGGCTTACTATGACGAAGAGGGGGATTTGGTTACCTCCATCGTTGACGGACGCGACTGCGTATTCACCACCTACGCTCCGGGAGGTCTTTGCCTTTGTGCTCTTGAAAAAGCGCATAATGAAGGGAAGATACCCTTCTTCAAGCCCGAGTCATGCCATCTTTATCCAGTCCGGCTTAAAGAATATACCGGATTCACTGCCGTGAACCTCCACCACTGGAAGATATGTAAATGTGCCCGTATTCTTGGACGTAAGAAAGGGATAAGGGCATACGAATTTCTGAGGCGTCCGCTCATAAATAAATTCGGCAAGGAATGGTATGACGAGTTAACTTTGGCCGCAGGAGAATGGCTCAGACAACAGGAAGAAGAGAGGCGCACGCCTCCTGAC
>JAIDPP010000253.1 GCA_029062725.1 Muribaculaceae bacterium
TGCTCGCACGGCTCGAGGTCCTCATAGATGGCATTGCATGAAGTCAGGGCCGTCATGATCGAGAGGATGGTAAGGGGCAGAAGTGTTATCTTGTTTTTCATTTGCTTCATGATTTAAATTTTTTGATTCCGTTGATTGCCGTTTTACGGCTGGAATTTATTTTCTCATTTGTGAGACAGTCGGAGTATCAGTCCGGCTGTCCCTGAAAGTCGCGGAAGCAAGTTCCGCAAGGGAAAGTTGTCCGGATTAAATTCCGGAAACGTATTATGATGTTTGGTTAGGTGGTTCTTTCTTCATGTCGGAAGCTCTGTTAAAGCTCGATGTTGTTGAGACGGACTGTCCAGGGCACTACCTTCACGCTGACTGTAATGTAGAGGTCAGACTTCTCGTCGGGCACTCCGGGCTTCGGAGAGTCGGGATCGTTCTGGGGCAGACGGGGATGACCGAGTGTGCTGAGGCGTGTCACCGCAAGTTTATACACGTTGTTGCGTACCACTGCAAATTCCATGTTGCCCATCACTCCGTTCTGGCCGTTGTCGTTATGACGGTTCCAGTAGTAGTAATAAGTGTAGTAACCCTTACCGCCGCATGCCTCATCGACGCTTGTCTGGAAGATAGTAAACCCTGCGTCGGTCACTTTCTTACGGTAGTCAACGATCTCAACTCCTTCGCCATCCTCGGGGAAACCGGCCTCGGCCCATTTGGTCCACCCGTAGTTGGCTGACGTCTCATCCACGGGATAGGTGTCGGTGAAGGTCTTTCCTTCAATCTCGAGGGTGCCGGCGCCACCATTGCCGAAGCATGCCATATAGAGGCTGACAGAGCGATCAAGTTTCTGTACATTCTTAGAGGGGTCATAACCCGCGGCAAGGAGAGCCGCTGTCTGCACATGGTTCCAGGTCACAAATACCTTTCCGGCGAAAGAGTAAAGAACGGGATCATCGGCATGTGCCACCTGATTGCCGCCGACATTGTTGATAGCGTTGTAGAGCATAAGATCCCATTTGTCGCCACTGTTCTTGAGTTCATCGGTAGCCTTCATCTTCGATTTGAATACCACACCGGTGGAAACACCGTTGGTCTGGTTGGAAGGTGAACCCGGAATGGCATTCTCTGTCACATACTTCCATACATGATAAGACTTTTCTCCGAAATTGTCATTGACATTCTTAACCACATCCTTGGTGAGATCAGTATCCCATGCTCCTTCGTAAATACCGCCTACCTCATTATCTTCACCGAAGAATGGGTAGAAGAAGATATCAGAAGCCTTGTAGCCTGCGAAACTGGAGGCAATCAATGAGCTGATTCTGTCGGAAAGCGGGGTTACTATATAGTTACCCGATCCGGCGATAGGAGTGCCGTTGGCGTCGCTGTACCAGGGTTTCTCAACTCCGAGAATCTCAGCATTGGCGTTGAGTCCGTTAGCGGAGACGCGACCTACGGGATAGACCTGTTTGTTCATGTTGACAAGCGCCATCTTCACCAAAGTCGCCTGAATGGTCGGTTTCTCATCCTTATTACGGATAACATTGTAGGTAAAGGGCTGACCTTTGGCGCCGTTACCGTTCTCCACATTCATCTGAGAGCCGTCGCGGAAGTCGAAGCGGGCGGCGATACGCTGAACGTTGATCGCGCCGCGCCCTGTCTGGTTGTCAACCTCGCTGGGGCGTCCTGCATTGTTAAGACCCGAAAGGTCAAACGGACGGTTCTCCGCAGTATAGAGGTTCCAGTCAGCCATAGTGGCGGGAAGCAGACGCGGTGCCGACTTCACGTTTGTCATCAGGAAACCGGTGGAGCTGTTCCATAGAGTGTTGTCGTAAGGATCGGTAAGGGTATAAACATCATTATACCATGTGGTATTACCCTGCTCGAAACTCTTGAACTGTTCGATGATTCGCGTGCCGGGGTTGCAATATACAAACACATTCGCACGCTGGTCCTCTCCGGTTGTTGTATTCAGACCCGAATAATAAGAGTTGATGGCGGTCTTGGTGAATTTCGCGTTCGCCTTATAGATCTTCTGGCTGCCGACTGTGTTTGAGGAAAGCTGCTTCTCGGAGCTTACGTATGAATAAGCTATGAAAGCGTTATTAGTCGGCGATGCAAGAGCTATGAGGACAGAGTTAACCTTATTTTCGTCGTCGGTGCCGACCTCTGTTCCGTTATTGCTGGTTCCGTCACCGTTAGTGAACGAACGCGTCTCGGGGCCTGCACCGTCAAGGCTGAGGTTTACAGTCATGTAAACTCCCTCCTCGTCAAGACCTCCGTTCTCGGTCGAACCCGATACAGGCTCGTCAGCGGAACATGCTGCAAGGATAGGAAGACATACAAACGACCAAAGAAACTTCTTGTAGTTAGTCATATTAAATTGCTGTTAGGGAATAATCTGTTATATTTTCGAGCATAATCCATACTGGTTCGGAAAATCTCCTGATTTTTCGGACGCATCAATTACGATCGGTTTTTTATAATGAAAAATGTCAATAAGGAATCTTAATTCAATAAGGATGCTTAATAAAGCAAATATATGTGTTTAAGCAAAACTCTATCTTGGATTCAAAAATTGGGTTAAGTAAATATTCCCGTCTAATTGGGTTAAATAATTGAGTAATGTAAAAATTCCCCGTTAATTGGGTCTAATAA
>JAIDPP010000254.1 GCA_029062725.1 Muribaculaceae bacterium
AAAGATCCGCAAAGGGGAATAAAAGAATGATATAAACACCTCATTTTAACATTCGTAAATTAGTTTAAACAACTTCATTCGTAAATTAGTTTAGACAACTTCTATTAGTCTTGTTTGTTGTGATTAAGGATTGTGGAGTTAAATAATGTATGGAAGCACGAGAAAAGGAGATTTATAAGGTGACTCTGATTGGGTCGGCGGTTAATGCCGTGCTGATCGTATTGAAGTTCATTGCCGGATTTGTAGGACGAAGTTCGGCAATGGTGGCCGATGCGGTCCATTCCCTTAGTGACTTTATATCTGATGTCATCGTGCTTCTGTTTGTGAAAATAGCCGGGAAACCGAAGGATAAGGGCCACGATTACGGCCACGGCAAGTTTGAGACTTTGGCGACGGTGATCATCGGCATTTTACTTATTATAGCCGGAATAGGATTGATGGTAAACGGCATTAAGACGGTCATAGGTAGTCTTCACGGTGAATCATTGGAGCGGCCGACGATGCTCGCCTTGATTGTGGCGGTAGTGTCTATCGCATCTAAGGAGGGTTTATACCATTACACTGTTAAATCCGGGAAAAAACTAAATTCGCAAGCAGTTATTGCCAACGCATGGCACCACCGCAGCGATGCAATCTCATCACTCGGCACTCTTATAGGCATAGCGGGAGCAATGTTCTTAGGCGAGAAATGGAGGATACTTGACCCTATTGCTGCAATTGTTGTAAGCATTTTCATCCTCAAAAGCGGTTATGACATTGTAAAACCTTGTATAGGAGAATTGCTTGAAGCCTCCTTGCCCGAAGATAAAGAAAAAGAGATCGAGAATCTGGTAATGAGTGTGCCGGGCATAGAGTATATTCACAATCTCCGCACACGGCGTATCGGGAGTGGGATTGCTGTGGATCTTCACGCTAAAATGGACGGTGGTATGACTCTTACCGAGGCCCATGAGAAGGCTACGGCAGCAGAGAATAAAATCAAGCGTGTGTTCGGAGAAAACTCAATAATCAATATTCACATGGAACCCTCCGACCGATCTGCAAAACAAAATGAAAATGGCCGCAACGACATATCTTAGTAAGATTATCACCAGTGTTTATGAGTCGGCATGCGGTCCGCTTATCATTGGCGCGTCAGACGTTAGCCTTTGCCTGTGCGACTGGCTTGATAATAAAAAGCGAGGCATAGTCCATAACCGCCTCCGCCGTATCCTGAACGCCGAATTAATTGAAGGGAATTGCGAAGTAATAGAAAAAGCTTTTATCCTGCTTGATGAATATTTCGCGGGGAAAGGCCCAAAGTTTGATATCCCGCTTATATTTGCGGGTAGTGAATTTCAAAAAAAAGTATGGAAAAGACTCCTTGATATTCCTTTGGGCGAGTCTATTACCTATAAGGAGTTAGCGGAGGAGATCGGAATGCCCACAGCCGTACGTGCTGTCGCGAATGCAGTCGGAGCAAACCCTATCTCCATTTTCGTTCCCTGCCACCGTGTGATAGGAAGTGACGGCTCTCTTACCGGTTACGCCGGAGGTATAAACGCAAAAAAATATCTGCTGGGCCTGGAGAATTGAATGTGTTCAATTCTACGGGGCCGGCAGATTTCTTTTCAACCGTCGGATTACTCGGCGTAAAGGTTCTCCTCCTGTTCCGGGATAAACTCCGCAACCAAAGCGCGTATCTTCTTCAAATCGGGCTTCTTCGCTACAGCATCTATCAAGGTCCATGCCGGATAGAGCTTCGGATCGGAAGCCGACTGGAAATCAGCCGCATCTTCCGAATAATCTCCATCCTCCACTGCATCCTCCTCGATGGCGTAGTCGCTATAGGCTATCGAACGGTCGGCATCCTCGTGACGTTGCACCCCTACCAGGAGAGTCGTGGGTATGATGCTGATCTGAGGATCTTCTCCCCAGAATCCGGGATTGGCGATGATCTCCGACACTTTCGATGCGATTATATCAGTAAGTTCTTTTCTATCCATAATTTCGTTCTTTTACATTATAACATAGTAACAGACGATATGGTTGAATCTTTACTATGCAGGAAGTCCCACCTCACTTCGAGCAACGGGGGCAGAGCCCCTTTATCATATAATTCAATGAATGAGGTGTAAATCCTTCAGGAATATCAACCGATGGCACGCTGACATCCTCGAAACAGAAAGTTTCCTTGCAGTTCTCGCAATGAAAATGCACGTGTCCGTCGCCTATCTTGTGGTCTGCTCCATGATGGCAGAGTTCATATTTCAGCGAGCGGCTTCCATCCTCGATCACGTGGACCAATACCTTTTGCGAGAAAAGCTCCAGAACGCGAAACACACTTGCCTTATCCATCGAGTAGTCAAGAGCCGCCTCCAGATCGGCAAGACTTACAGGTCTGATGGCCTTTGCCAACTCCCTCAACACAAGAATCCGGTTGGCTGTAGGTCTTATACCGCTTTCTGTGAGCAACACTTCAGCGTTAATGGCATCTTTCTTACCCCCGCCGGTAGCAGTCGGGTGAATGGAATCTGTCGGTGTATTCATTGACGGTTATATGAGTATGTTGACTTGATTAAACTTTCTTATGAAGTTGTCTAAACTTATTTTTTATTAACAATTGCGAGAGATTTTTGAGTTGATTTTGTCACTCGAAGAGGCAGC
>JAIDPP010000255.1 GCA_029062725.1 Muribaculaceae bacterium
GCTCTCCGCGACACGGCAACAACCTTTTCCTGCGCGCCGGAACAACCTACCATCTGACCGATAAGGATGATTTCTACCTGAATGCCTTCGGAATGTTCGGCCATCGCTGGGGACGGTCCCTGACCGACTTCACATCTACCGTGCCTGGAATGTGGAACACCAACATTGAACTGTCGCGCAACAACAGCGATAACCGTGGCGCACACGCCGAATGGGGATATACCCATAAATGGAGCGACAGCCATCAGATCGACGCCACCGTCGGCTACAATTTCTGGGGCGGCCCGCAATGGAACGCGTATTCCGAAGAGCAACATTTCGACGATTCGGGGCGTACGGAAATGGAATACCGCGAACAGTCTATGCCGATTCATTCCAACACATGGGAGGCGAAGGTTGACTATACTCAACAACTGACAGACTGGCTCAAACTTGAAGCCGGATTCAACGGCAACTACAGCCATGAGAATACCCCCAACACCACCATGTCAGGCTCCACGCCCGGAGACATGACCATTGCCGAGAACCTCTTCAACCGTTTCATATATACCAACAACATCTCGGCCCTTTATTTCACCTTAGGGGGCAAGGTAAAGGATTTCAGTTTTTCTGCCGGCCTACGTTCCGAGGCGTGGCAGGTTCGCGCTCAATCGCTCGATTACTGGACATCGAGAAAGGATGCAGACACCTTCAAGAAAAACAACTTCGCCCTCTTCCCCTCGCTATATCTCTCCTATTCACTCCCCTACGACAACGAGATACAGCTGAATTATACACGCCGCATACGCCGGCCTTGGGGCGGACAGCTCAACTCATTCCTCAACACCTCCGACCCGACCAACTATTCCTACGGTAACGAGGAGCTTGAGCCGCAATATTCCAATGCATTCGAACTCAACTACCTGAAGAGCTTCACCTGGCACCTCATATCCGTATCGGCCTACGTGAGAACGGCAGACAACAAGATCAACCGGATCAGCTACCTCAATCCTTACGACGGCATCATCTATTCCACGGAGGTGAATGTGGCCAATCAGGTCAACTCCGGAGTCGAGATCGTATCAAAGAATTCCTTCTTCAACAAGGCGCTTGATCTCACCACCACCCTCAACCTCTACAACAACCATATCGGGGCCTGGAGCTTTACCGGCAACGCATATAATCCGGATCCGAAACAGTTTACCGATACCCGCACCTTCACCCTGGCGCGCGGAAGCCAGAATGCTTTCGCATGGGACATACGCATGATGGCAAACGTCAAGCTACCCTGGGGGCTCTCCTTCCAGGCCTCCGGCCGCTACTCCTCGGAGCATAAGGAGGCGATGGGTACGCATCAGGGAGGCTGGAACGTCGATGCCGGGCTGCGCAAGATTGCCGGCGACTGGTCGTTCTCGCTTAATGCCCGCGATATTTTCGACTCGCGTAAATTCAAGAGCTCGACCATCACCGACACCTATACTCAGTATAACAAGCGCTGGCGTGGCGGACGCACCGTAAGCCTCACCATCAAATATTCCTTCGGAAACATGAAGCCTAAGAAAACGGCGCGCGGAATGGACGGTGAGCCGGCTGAAATGAATTATAGCGGAGAAGAGGGATAATCCAATTATTATAGATTGAAATAGAAGGTTCCGGTCGAGAGCGGGGCGTAGAAATTGTAATACACGCCCCGGAGATAGAAATATGTGTTATAAGCCGGCTGGTCGATGCCGGTGTTCCACGCATCGGTCCAGGGATTGTAGGCGTTGAGTACCGTGACATTATACTGAACGCCGTTATATACATAGCTTACAACCATAGGGATCACTCTCCAGATCCCCTGCGCGTCATATCCGCAGGCTATCACCTTCTCCACACCCTGATTGGGATTGGGAGCGACATTGACCACTACGGGAGGATTAGAGTTCCAGTTGTTCCAGCCCGGTCCCCAACCGTTGCTCCAGCCCGGTCCGGGACCACCCGGACCCGGATTCCAACCGAGACCGTTGGCCGGTCCCACAGGAGTGTTAGGGCGGAAACTCCCTCCCGAACCGGGTGCCGGCGCGGAATTACCGAATCCTGGGCCTCCGGCTCCGGGTGGGGGGACACTACTCTGAGCGAACGCGGTCATCCCTCCGAATATAAGAGAGCCGCTCATCAATGCTATCTTGAAATATCTTGAGAAGGGTTTTGGAAATATGTTTTTCATAATGAAGTTGTTTAAACTAATTTACGAATGAATAATAACGTTTTTGAAATTATAACAATTACGGACACAAAAATCCTCTCCCATGATTCCATAAACACGCATACTCCGCGTCGCGCGGATGAGACAAGCCTCACTGAATACTATCTTACTCCGGTAATTTTTAATGGCTGAGGAGATATTTTTACGTTTTTTGCCCTCCGGTATGGATGAATTTAAATAAATTTCAGTAAATTTGCAGATTGATAAGCCTCATTTAAGGACTCCGCAATATTATAGCTAACGTAGTCTTTACGCAGGCTTGGAAATATTTCCGCAACATAATCAAAGCGCCCGGCGCTGAAAACATAAAGACAATGGCAAAACAGGAAGACGTTTTCAAGACCATCATTGCCCATGCGAAAGAGTATGGCTTCGTGTTTCAATCATCAGAGATCTACGACGGACTCTCCGCCGTCTATGACTACGGCCAGAACGGCGTGGAACTCAAGAACAACATCAAACGCTATTGGTGGGAGGCGATGACCATGCTCCACGACAATATCGTGGGTATCGACTCCGCCATCTTCATGCACCCCACGATCTGGAAGGCTTCCGGCCATGTCGATGCGTTCAACGATCCTTTGATCGACAACCGCGATTCCAAGAAACGCTACCGCGCCGACGTTCTTATTGAAGATGAACTGGCGAAATTCGACGATAAGATCAACAAGGAAGTGGCAAAAGCCGCCAAACGTTTCGGCGACGCTTTCGACGAGGAGCAGTTCCGCGCAACTAACGCACGTGTGCTCGAGAATCAGAAAAAACGCGATGTGCTCCACGAACGCTTCGCGAAGGCGATGAACGATAACGACCTCGACGAACTAAAGCAGATTATCCTCGACTATGAGATCGTTGACCCGATTTCCGGGACAAAGAACTGGACCGACGTCCGTCAGTTCAACCTTATGTTCAAGACCGAGATGGGCTCAACGGCCGACGGAGCCATGAACGTCTATTTACGTCCCGAGACGGCGCAGGGTATATTCGTCAACTACCTTAACGTTCAGAAGACCGGACGCATGCGTCTTCCCTTCGGAATCGCCCAGATCGGAAAGGCTTTCCGCAACGAGATCGTGGCCCGGCAGTTCATATTCCGTATGCGCGAGTTCGAGCAGATGGAAATGCAGTTCTTCGTGCGTCCCGGCGAGGAGCTCAAATGGTTCGACACATGGAAGGAGACCCGCATGAAATGGCATAAGGCTCTTGGTCTTGGCGACGAGAAATACCGTTTCCACGATCATGACAAACTCGCCCACTACGCCAACGCAGCCACCGACATCGAATTCCGTATGCCCTTCGGGTTCAAGGAGGTTGAGGGAATTCATTCCCGCACCAACTTCGACCTCTCGCAGCATGAGAAATTCTCAGGCAAGAAGATACAGTATTTCGATCCGGAGCTCAATGAGAGCTATGTGTCCTACGTCATCGAGACCTCGATCGGTGTTGACCGCATGTTCCTCAGCGTGTTCTGCAGCTGCTACGAGGATCAGGACCTCGGCAACGGTGACCGCCGCGTCGTGCTGCATTTCCCGGCTCCGATCGCCCCGGTGAAATGCGCCGTGCTCCCTCTCGTCAAGAAAGACGGTCTCCCGGAGAAAGCGCGCGAGATACAGCACCGCCTCCGTTTCGACTTCACCTGCAACTACGATGAGAAAGACTCCATCGGAAAACGTTACCGCCGGCAGGATGCAATCGGAACTCCCTACTGTATCACTGTGGATCATCAGACACTGGAGGATAATACGGTCACTCTCCGTCACCGCGACACAATGGAGCAGACCCGCGTAAACGCCGATGATCTCGTAAAGATTCTCCATGATGAGGTAAGCCTCAACTCTCTCCTGCGCAAACTCCTTTAAAAGCTTTCAGATATGATAAAGAAGATTATATTCACCATACTCGCGGTCGTGGCCCTTTCAGGCCTGACCTCCTGTAACTACAACTCCCTCGTTGAGAAGCAGCAGAAGGTGGATCAGTCCTGGGCACAGGTGGAAAACCAGTATCAGCGTCGCTCCGACCTTATCCCCAACCTCGTGGCTACCGTAAAGGGATATGCCGAGCATGAAAGCTCCACGCTCGAAAGTGTGACCCGTGCACGCGCCGGTCTGACAAAAGCCTACGAGGCCGCTCAGAACACCGAGGCAACTCCCGAAAACATCGAGCAGTACCAACAGGCGCAAAGCAACCTCAAGGGGGCGCTCGACATCTACGTGAATGCCGTGAAGGAGGCTTATCCTGACCTTAAGGCCAACACCAACTTCATGAATCTACAGACCCAGCTCGAAGGGACCGAAAACCGGATCTCCACCGAGCGCATGCGTTATACGGAGGCGGTGATGTATTACAACACGTCAATAAAGAAATTACGCAAGACCATATATGCCGGC
>JAIDPP010000256.1 GCA_029062725.1 Muribaculaceae bacterium
TGTCCGAATAGGGGGACAGGGTAATATCATTTGAGTCGAGACAAATAATATTATTTGCTTGCCAGATGGTCGGAAACGGTAAGCGATGCGCGACCTTTGGCGCGACGGCGAGAGAGAACTTTGCGGCCGTCCTTTGTGGCCATTCTCTCGCGGAAGCCGTGCTTGTTGACTCTTCTGCGGTTGGAGGGTTGAAAAGTTCTTTTCATCTTTTTCTATTTTAATGGAATACAACAATGCCGCGGTTATGGCTATAGGTCGGCATTCGGACTGCAAAATTAATCATTCATTTTTGATTTGCCAAATTTTCATGGTCTAAATTTTTTTATTAATTTTGCATCGGCAATTAAAAGCGGAATATTTCTCACTATATTGCCCCAAAAACGAAAATATAAACAAAAAAACAGTATAAACGTTATGATGAACGCTCAAGACATTAAGAACGGCACCTGCATCCGTCTCGACGGCCGTCTCTATTTCTGCGTGGAGTTTCTCCATGTGAAGCCTGGTAAAGGAAATACATTCATGCGCACCAAGCTGAAAGATGTTGTTGACGGTCGTGTGATCGAGCGTCGTTTCAACATCGGTGAGAAGCTCGAGGACGTACGCGTAGAGCGTCGCCCGTACCAGTATCTCTATTCCGACGGAGATGACGATATCTTCATGAACAACGAGACATTCGAGCAGATTCCTATCCTCAAGGAGGTCGTTACCGGTGCTCCCTATATGAAGGAGGGTGATACGGTAGAAGTCGTTTCCGATTCCTCTACAAACACTGTACTCTATGCAGAGATGCCCGTAAAGACAGTCCTAAAGGTGACATACACAGAACCGGGCCTCAAAGGCGACACAGCCACCAACACTTTGAAGCCTGCCACTGTTGAGACCGGTGCTACCGTGAAAGTTCCTCTCTTCATCAACGAGGGCGAGCTTATCGAGGTGGATACCCGTGACGGTAGCTACGTAGGCCGTGTGAAAGCCTGACAATAATTTTAAAGAAAGATAACCAATGGAACGTTGATGGATGCTTCGTGAAGCCTTCATTGACGTTCCATTTGCTTTCTCCGGCCCGGAGGCTACGGGCGCAGACTCATAACTTCAGAATCATCCTTCAAGATCCGGAAAAATGACCATTAATGCCGATACAGCTCTTTTCTCCATAATCGTTCCTGTCTATAACCGCCCCGAAGAAGTAGCCGACCTTCTTGAGAGCCTGCGAGTCCAGAGCGACCGCGGGTTTGAAGTCATCCTCGTTGAGGATGGCTCAACCGTTCCAGCCCTTCCGGAGGGCTACGACGAAAAGTCTTTGCGACTAAAATATTACAAGAAGGAGAACGAGGGAAGAAGTATCGCCAGGAATTACGGGCTGGAACGTGCGGAGGGTGATTTCTTCATATTCGTGGATTCCGACTGTATCCTCCCTCCCGACTATATAGAGAAACTTCGGAGAAGCCTCCGCGAAAGTCCTTCCGACTGTTTCGGAGGTCCGGATTCAGCACATGAATCCTTCACTGACATGCAGAAGGCGATCAACTACGCCATGACCTCATTCCTCACCACGGGAGGCATACGCGGAGGAAAGGTCTCTATGGAGAAATTCACCCCACGGACATTCAACATGGGTTTTTCGCGCGATGTGTATGAAAAGACCGGAGGATTCCGGGAGATGTTCAGCGAGGATATCGATATGAGCACCCGCATCCGCCTCAACGGATTCCGGATAATGCTTTATCCGGATGTCAGCGTTTTCCATAAGCGGAGGGTTGATCTCCGCAAGTTCTGGAAGCAGGTTCACGTTTTCGGACAGTCACGCATTACTCTTGAGCTCCTTTATCCCGGCTCCATGAAACTTGTACATTGGCTTCCGACGGTGTTTACGGTCGGAGCAATTCTGCTTTTGATAGGTTCACTTTTTTGGCCTTGGCTGCTTATTCCTTTGGCTATCTATATCCTTGCTTTATGGATCGGAGGCATTATCGCTACCCGTAGTATTAAAATAGCCTCGATGGGAGTGGCTGCCTCAATGGTGCAGCTCACAGGCTATGGAACGGGTTTTATCCGTGCATACGTCTCGCGCATCCTTCTCAATAAAGGGAGAGATGAGGAGAGGGAGAAAGAGATAAGAAAGGGGAAGAATGAAGGATTATAGGCCGTTAATATATTTATGGACTCCAAAATGATGGAAGAAAATCCCCAAGAGAAAGTGCAGGTGCAGAGGGTGAAGGATATGGATACCGACGACCAGCCTCGAGAGAGAGCTTTGAAATATGGCATCTCAACTCTTTCCACTCCTGATCTTTGGGCGTTAATACTGCGGACAGGCCTTCAGGGGAAGCCTGTAACGCAATTGTGCCGTGACCTGATGCGTGATAACGACTACTCCCTTTTTAAACTTGAGCGGAAGAGCCTCAAGGAAATCATGGCTACAAAAGGGATTGGTCAGACCAAAGGCCTCCAGATCCTCGCGGCTATGGAAATTACCCGGCGTTACAACCGTGAAAAGATAGGGGAGAAGTATATTATCTCCTCATCCGCATCTATCTATGAACTTATGCGGAGTGAGATAGGCAATCTCCCACATGAGGAGATCTGGACCATATATCTCGGCCGACGCAATGACGTGATTCATAAAAAGCGTATCACCTCGGGGAGTGCCACGGCCACGGTGTTCGATGTGAAATCGATAGTCAAGGAAGCTCTTCTTCTGGAGGCGCAAGGACTGGTGCTCTGCCACAACCATCCTTCGGGTAATCTTGTTCCGAGCGGTGCTGACGACCAGATCACACAACGTCTCAAGGAGGCGGCGCGTATAATGGATATGAGGATGATCGACCATCTGATAGTTACATCCTCCGGTTATTACTCATATTTCGATTCCGGCAGACTTTGAGGATAGTACTGTTCGCTTTATGACCAGAACACCTTTCCCCGACCCATGAGATTAGGGCGAAACTTTATAAAACGTCATTAATGGAGATACTCGATACCGGGATTTATCTGTCGTAGAAGTCTTATGAATTCATCCTGATGGACAGGAGAGATCATGAGTGGTGCCGAACTCTTCAAGATGCTACTATCGGAAAAAGTGATTGCCAGACGGCGCTTGAAGGAAGTTGCCGGCGCAGAAAGTATGTTATTTGTCTGCCGTATCGTTTTAATCCGGCTTATTGGATAAGCTTTCGGAATGAAACCTTCATATACCACAAGGTTGTCGCCATCGATTTTATAATATATACTCGAAAGAGCTGTTATTACAAAAATAAGTGATAACGAGGCGATTAAAACGGGAGCGACCCCGTCCTTGTCAAGAAAACATGGGAGAACGGTAAATATAGCGACCAGCCCGATAATAAACCAAGTCGAACCGTCCCAGAGTGACTTAAATTTTATTCCTCCGTATTTTCGCATAACATCAAACAAATATCAATCAACAATAATAATTTCTACTTTGAGGGAATCTCTGAGGCATAAAATATGACTTTTCTTAGCGGCGTCAGCGCCGCTTTAAAGTGCGTGTCCGGAACGATTCTCCGCGAGTAGTATTTATCGATAACGGACTTGGGGTGCTCATCGTCAAACTACACATTAAGGCCTTAATCAACAGACAAAATTAGGAAGAAAGTTTCTAATACACAATAATTTTGAAAAATATGGACTGCCCACTGATGTGAAGGTGAGTAAAGGAATTACAACACGGTAGAAAAGTATGTGTGTTATAAGCAGGGGTAATCCTCAATTGAAGAAGCTATAAAAGATCCTGATGTTTGTTCCGGCACTTTACCCGGAAGCAAAAAAACAGATGAACATTTTCGGGGGATGATGTGTTATAAATTAAAACAAAAACTAAGGTTATGGAAAACGAAGAAAGAAAACGAGATAATGAACGAAAAGATGCCTACCTGGATCAGGTGGCAAATGGACTAAGAGCAGATGCAAAAATGAAAAAGAACGAAGGCACTCGCAAATCTAACAAACTATGGCTTTGGTTAGGGATTCTTATCCTTATTTTTATCCTTCTTTACTGGATCTTCGGAATCGGTACGCAGGAGGCAATAGACGGTATTGACAATGGCGTTCAGACAGAGGTCGCCACTGATGCCGGTATCTGATATACGCCAAAGAACTTATACCCGGCCATTCAAAGTCCTTCAAAAGGGTTATAATCATATTGATAAGTTGGACCGGGATTAAGACTCCGAGAAGCACTTCTCGGAGTCTTTTCTTTTTCGTTTGACGTTTTGCATACAAAAATAAAGGTAACCGTCCGAAAAAAGCCGACTAAGACGTGCCGTTTTTGATTGCGAACTTTGCAGACAAAAACGGCATGTTTAA
>JAIDPP010000257.1 GCA_029062725.1 Muribaculaceae bacterium
ATTGAAGCATCTGAAGGGTAACGGCTGCATAGTGTTAAACGACCTGCTGCTCCCTTCCGGCAATGGACGCACTTCTCAGATTGATCATATCGTGGTGTCGCGTCGCGGAATCTTCGTGATCGAGACCAAAAGTCTCGCAGGGCGCATAGTCGGTGGTGAACACTCCCAGTACTGGACCCAGCATCTGAGTTCTCAGTCACGTCAGATCTATAACCCTTTGCTTCAGAACCGGTCTCATATCCGCACGCTACGACGTCTTCTCGATGACTACGACGAAAGTCTGTTCGTGTCGATGGTAGTCTTTACGGAGGCGTGGCGCCTTGATCTTCGTGCTGATGATATCGTCATTCCGCGTCGGTGGTTGTCCGACCGCCGCATAGCCCGTACCTTTCTCCCTTCTGCCCGGCGTCCGAAGCGATGGTGGAGGCGAGGCGCGGAGGTAAGGCTCGATGAGACGCAGGTAGTGGTGGTTCTGGATGAGATGGTAGCCGAGATAGAGCGGCGGAAGAAATTCCTTGACCGTGAGACCGTCCGTGAGATTGCCCGAACTATAGAGGAGGCCGATATGCAGGGACGAAAGGAGGGACGCACGCATACAGTCTATGCTCGCGAGACTTCACGGAATATCTCGCGGGAGATACGTCAGGGGATTTGCCCGCGTTGTGGAGGTAGGCTGATTGTCAAACGCGGAGAGAAGGGGGAGTTTGTCGGCTGCGAGAACTATCCCGAATGTCGGTTCACCTGCTCAATCGACCGACTGAATTTCTGATAAAATAAACCGAATACCGTTTCTTTCACGTAAGGAACAGCACCAGAAGGGAGGAGAATACCAGCGAGACGTTTGCCACAGCGTAAGTCACTGTATAACCCAAATTGGGGACATCACTCTGCAACACCGACTGAATAGCGCCTATCGAGGCCACGCTGAGACGGGCTCCGGCCACGCATCCGAGCACGACGGGAGTGGAAAAGCGGAAGATTTTCCGGGCGATAAGGATATTGATTATCAGTCCGGCAATCGTAAGCGCCGCTCCTATAAGAAGGATAAGCGGTCCGGCGGTGGTCAGCCCTTTCATCAGGGCTCCTCCCGCTGTGAGGCCCAGCACGGCGATAAACATATTCACCCCTAAATTATTGAAAATCCATAGCACGGAGGATGGTATGTGTCCGAATACGGGACGCCGTGTGCGCAGCCATCCTAACGAGAGACCGGAAATCAAGGCTCCGACACTCATTCCCAAAGAGAGGGGGATACCTCCGATTCTGAAGGAGATGGATCCGATAATGCAACCTAAGGCTATCCCCAGGCCTACAAAGACCATATCAGTGGAATCCGTCTGACGGTCGGCATAGCCTATTATGGCAGCCGCGCGGGCCACATCCGCCGGCCAGCCCACAATAGTGATCACATCACCGGCATGAAGCTCTGTCTGAGCTTTCACCGGAATCGACATACCGGCGCGTCGGATGGATGCCACCACTACCCGGACCATTTCCGGGCGTTGACGCAGCTTCTCAAGTGTCATACCGTCGGAAGTGGCCGATACTGTGACAGGAGTCTTCTCTGCTCCGAAATTAAGGAGTTCGGGATCCGACACTTCAGGCCCGGGAGGGGAGGGAAGATCCACAAGATCTTCGGCGCGGCCTCCGAGCACAACATGATCGCCCATGGAGATGCGGTTATACTTCGAAGGATCGATCACCTTCCCGTTGATTCTCGCCCGTTCCACCAAAATACGTATGCCCTGCTTGTCGTAGAAATCATGTATCTCTTCAGCGGAGCGGGGAGTGGTGTAGAAATCGGAATCGGCCTTATAAGCCCTGAAGAGCACCGGGCGCCGGGCGGGAATCATCCCCGGATCACTTTGGGAAGTGGAATTGTCCATAAGCTGTTCGATACGGGCCACATCCTCCTTCACCTTGTCGAGGCCTCCGAGCATCCTGGGAGCGACAGTAGATAGAAACCAGGCTGATCCTACTGTGCCGAATACGTAGGTCACCGCGTAGCAGGCAGGGATAAGAGTGATGATCGAATCCTTTGTCTGAGGGTCGAGCGGGAGTTCCTTTACAGTATCTCCAAGCATTCCCAGACAGGCTGAAACAGTCTGGGAACCGGCAAAAAGTCCGGCCGCTACCCCTTTGTCATAGCCCATAAGGAGGGCGGCACCGATCACAATCCCGGCACAGACCAATGCCCCCAAGATAGCGAAGGCGGCCATTTTCAGTCCCGGGCCTTTCATGGACCGGAAAAACTGCGGACCGACTCCGTATCCTATTGAAAAAAGGAAAAAGAGAAAAAACACATTCTTGAGGATATCCGGAACGGCTATTTTCATCTGGCCGATAATTATACCCACAATAAGGGTAGCCGCTACCGAGCCGAGTGCGAACCCTTTGAATTTGACCTTACCAAGCCAGAAGCCGAAGCCGAGGGTCAGAAAAACGGGGATGAGAGGATGCTGTCGAAAAAATTCTATTATGTCCATTGGGAACAGATGAGTTATCAGGAAAGGAAAGATTTATGATGGGGAGAGTAAAAAAGAAAAATAGAAAAAAGACGGTTAAAAAATGAAGCTCGGCGACATTCACCATGAAGATTCAGTCGTCGAGCCCAATGGTTCCCTTGCCCGCTTTAATGGGACGGCATGACCTGCCAAAGGCTGCTCCATACCCCGACAGACAAGGATGAAAAACAATAATCGTATCATTATGAAGGCTAAATATCTTTAGTTTTCTTTTTATTCAGTTGCCGGGTATTCAGGCCAAATGGCCGAATTTGCGAGGAGGGAGAAATCGGGGAAACTCAGGAAAGTATATTCCATCCCCTTTATTAAGGTTAACACCCCAAAAGGAGTATTGTTCATTAAAAATAAAAATTTTATTGAATTTCAACAATTGAGAGAGGAGGTGTGTTAGAT
>JAIDPP010000258.1 GCA_029062725.1 Muribaculaceae bacterium
AGATGAGTATCAGAGACAGGGGTGAGACGAAGGTCGATTCTGCCGGGCTGCATATAAGCGGGGCGATCTTCCGAGCGGGCGAACGCGACGTCGGCGGTGCCTCCCTCCGAACGGGCCATCGTGCTGTAGGCGGCGAAGCGCGAACGGAAATCATCCGTATATCTCACGCTGACCATCGAATTGGAGAGGGAAGCCGTCAGCGAAACGTAAGCCGGAATTCCCGGCTCGACCACAACCTCCTGATCGGCATGGAAATAAGGAAGCTCGAAGCCCTCGAGCGCCATATCGCCGTAATCAGCGGAGATGGTGTAGGTACCGATCGGGAATCCCTCTTCACGGTTGAATAAATCTACATTAGCGAATTTCTTGGAAAAGGAGCCGTCCTGCTTTTCAAACCGGATAGCGAAATCCGACGATTCGGGGACTACGCTTACCTTAGTGTCGTCGGCGCGGGTATTCATCATCACCCGAGCGTCTGTAGATAGCTCAAGGACAACCTTCCCTTGCGAACCGTCGGTTTTGAAGCCCTCCTCGTTTGAGCAGGCTGCAAGACCGAGGATACATAATCCTGACAGCAGGCCGTTAGTAAGTGTGTTCATACTATTATGTCAGTTTATAAAGTTAGCTAAGTTAAACCATTGCAAGCTCACAGCGTCAAAATATATGCGCTGTTTTCATGATGCAAAATTACATTAATTTCTCTGTTTCCACCAATTTTAATGTAATTTTAAGTAAATTTGCGCATAAAAACGCCAAAACAACCAAAATTACAGTTTAAAGGAAACATATATATACTAAAGATATGAAAGGAATCAAGACAGTAATCGCGGCTATTCTGATCGCCGTGGCAGGAGTGAATATGGCAAACGCCCAGTCTCTCTCCGACATTTTAGGAAAATTGGGTAACGTGACAGGCCAGGGCAACGGCTCCTCCTCATCTTCCTCCTCCGGACTCGGAGGGACTTTGGGAAATCTGCTCGAGGGAGTGTTCAGCAGTTCAAACATCACTGTAGCTGCCCTCACCGGGACATGGAAATCCTCCGGTCCTGCCGTCTCGTTCCAGGGCGACAATTTCCTTGAGAAAGCCGGGGGCGTGGCCGCGGCCGCCGCGATCGAGTCTAAACTCGACCCCTATTTCAGCCAGTACGGCCTCAAGGGTGCGATCCTTACGGTAGATAACGCAGGCAAGTTCACGCTTACCGTAAAGAAGATAAAGCTGTCCGGTACAATCACCGAGACCTCGGAGAAAGGAGTCTTCAACTTCAACTTCCAGGCCTTCGGAAAAATCAAGATCGGAGCCATGAAGACATACGTGCAGAAGAGTTATAACTCGCTTGACGTAATGTTCGACGCGACAAAGATGATGAAGCTGATGACCACTTTGGGAAGCATCACCAACATGCAGTCGGTAAAGGCTCTCACCTCTCTCCTTAACTCCTACGAAGGACTTTGCGTGGGATTCAAGATGAGCAAATGATTTTTAGACCTCATTCAATAAAAGATGTTAAAATGCCAGAGCGGCTATCTTCGAGCTAAAATATTCTTTTTCAGAAGGAGCA
>JAIDPP010000259.1 GCA_029062725.1 Muribaculaceae bacterium
CCACTCCCCTTTCTCCATACCCTCTTCGAACTTCTGGCCATATTTGATCACACCGCTCTCGATCATCTCGCGGAGAAGGTCGTTACCCTCGCGTGTACGCTCGCCGACACCGGTAAATACGGAGAAACCGTTGTGTCCTTTGGCGATGTTGTTGATAAGCTCCTGAATAAGCACTGTCTTTCCTACACCGGCACCACCGAAGAGACCGATCTTACCTCCCTTTGCGTAAGGCTCGAGAAGATCGATAACCTTAATACCTGTATAGAAAATCTCCTGAGAGATGGCCAGATCCTCAAATGGAGGCGCGGGCTGATGAATAGAACGTTCGTTCTCGTCGTTCAGCTTACCGAGAAGGTCGATGGGCTGACCCAACACGTTAAGGAGACGTCCTTTCACCTGGTCGCCGGTCGGAACGGAGATGGGGTGTCCGAGGTTCAGAACCTTTACTCCTCGGCGCACACCGTCGGTGCTCTCCATGGCAACACATCTGACGATATCCTCTCCGATGTGCTGCTCAACTTCGAGGATGAGCTCCTCACCGTTGTCGCGCTCCACTTTCAAGGCTGCATAAATGGGGGGGATATTTTCCTTCCCGCCTTCAAAGGTGACGTCAACTACCGGACCGATCACCTGCGTTACTGTACCGTAATTTGCGCTCATAATATATAGAGTCTTTTTATATTTTCAGGAATTAGAAATGCCAGCCGAATGCAACGCAAAGCGTCATCAGCAGGAGGTTGGCCAATGAGAATGGCATAAGGTATTTCCACTCGAAAGCAAGCATCTGGTCGATGCGGACACGAGGGAAGGTCCATTTGAACCAGATAATCACGAAGGAGATGAAGAATGCCTTTCCTACGAACCATACGATTGAGGGAATCCAGTTCATTACAGTGTTGAAACCCTCCCATCCGGGGATATGGAGAGGCATCCAGCCTCCGAGGAACATAAGCGATGCTATACCCGAAACGATGAAAAGGTTGAGATACTCCGCGAGATAGAAGAATCCGAAATGGATACCGGAATACTCCGTATGGTAACCTGCCGTAAGTTCATGCTCAGCCTCGGGAAGGTCGAAGGGACCTCGGTTGGTCTCTGCTGTCGCGGCAATGATATAGATGATGCATGCGATGATTGCAGGAATGTGACCTTTGAATATGAACCATCCGTTGGCCTGTTCAAGTACGAGATCGTTTATGTTCATCGTTCCGGCCAACACTACGATAGTTATGATGGAGAGGCCGAGTGAAAGCTCATAGCTGACCATCTGAGCGCCACTACGCATAGCGCCGATAAGTGTGTACTTATTGTTTGAAGCCCAGCCGGCGAGAAGAATACCCAACACTCCCACAGAACTTACAGCCAAGACAAAGAAAATAC
>JAIDPP010000026.1 GCA_029062725.1 Muribaculaceae bacterium
GAGTTGGCGCCGGTGGTGATAAGGTCTTCTATAAGCACCACCTTCCAACCGGGTTTGAGGTTCCCCTCGATCTGGTTTTCCAGCCCATGATCCTTAGGGGTATCCCTTACGTAGCAGAAAGGGAGGCCGAGAGTGTCGGCCGCAAGGGTACCCAATGGAATAGCGCCCGTTGAAACGCTTGCCACTGCCTGCGCTTCCGGGAATTTCTCTATAATGGTTTTAGCTATGATCACTTTCACCTGATTTCGCAGGTCGGGATAGGAGAGGATTCGGCGATGGTCGTTGTAGAGGGGGGAGTTCCAGCCCGAACCCCATACGAAAGGGATATCCGGCTGAAGCTTTATCGCGCTGACTTGCAGGAATTTTTCGGCTAAAAGACGTTCAGGTTTTTTCATACTGCAAAATTTTGTTAATTGAGGGGAGATGGCCGGATTGTGAAATCCGTAAGAGGACATCCCTCTGTTACAAATAACAAAATTACAACCGCGGTGCGAAATATGCAAATATAAAGATGTAAATTTATTTAAAAAAAAGACCGCCTGCAAAGGCGGTCTTGAATATGGAGTGTTGTACACGTGTCTGTTACTTGACAAGCACAGTCTTGCCGTTGATTACGTATATGCCTTTGCCGAGGGTGTAGAGGCTCTCTTCGGAGGCATTGTCGATTATCTTCTTACCGTCGATGGAGAATACTGTCACGTTACCGTTGGAGTTGAATATGGATTCGATACCGGTCTGGGAACCTCCTCCTGTTACTATATAAGTAGCACGGATGGAATTCTGATTGGTAGTGCCGTCCTTCAGACCGATAGAACCGGCATCGAAAGTAAGAGTCCAGTCATCAGCCTTACTGATCACTACAGGTTCCTCATTCTCCATAGGTTTCACGATGAAGGCGAGGTGACCTTCCTGGTTATCGGAGTCTAAAGTAACCGAGGCTGCGTAATCCTTCGCGCCATTGGAAAACTTACCTGCCGGATACTTGTCGTTCCACTCTTGAGAGGTGACGTCCGGGAACACCAGCGATATGCTTTCTATGGCCCCCAGCTCCGTTCCGGAGGCAGGAGTAAAGATATAGTTGTCAAGTGGAGAAGACGTCGAGGAGTCTATTGTAAAAGTAGATGTATATGCTGCAGTAGAATATGAGGAACCTTCTTCCATTTCGCCAGTTCTCTGGAGAAGTAAATCCGCCGGAACATGGATGGTATATTCTCCATCCGCAGTCAGAGTTTTGCTGAAGAGGAATATAAGAGGCTTGACTTCACCCAATCCCTCAATATTTACATCATCACCACTGTCAAGAGCCTCTATATCTTGCATAGAAAGAACGGGCGTACCATCTTTTGAGATATATAATTGTGAATAAATCTCGGAATCAGAATTGAAAACGAATTCGAGGGGAATATTCTTTTCCTTATCCCATGTCGGGAGAAAAAGTGTCAGTTCACTGAAGCTGTTTACCACGGCTCCGTTGGCAGGTTTTGTGCCGGCTAAGGCATACTCTTCCGCACTGGCCGACATGCCGATACCGGCTGCCAATACCATTGAGAGTCCGAATGTGTAGATTCGATTCATAAGCATTATGTATTAATAATTGATTTTTTCAGAATTACATTAAGACCTCATTCAATAAAATCTGTTAATGCCAGAGTCGCAGATGTGCCTCGGATATCGCTTTGCAGATTCAGGAGCAT
>JAIDPP010000260.1 GCA_029062725.1 Muribaculaceae bacterium
TCTCGGCCTTATCCTTCGCCTCCTCTACTGAATCGGATGTTGCGAGAATTACACCCATACGGCGGTGACCCTTTACTACAGGTTTACCGAAAATGCGCATATCGGTTCCCGGCTCTGCGAGTACCTCCTCAAGATTTCCGAAAACCACCTTATCCGTATTTCCCTCCACCACGATCGCACGGCTGGCCGAAGGACCGAAGAAACGGATTCCGGGAATGGGGAGTCCGAGCAATGCGCGGGCATGGAGGGCAAACTCGCTCTTGTCTTGAGAAATCATCGTTACCATTCCCGTGTCGTGGGGACGAGGAGAGACCTCGCTGAAGATGACTTCGTCGTCTTTCACGAACAGTTCTACCCCGAAAATACCGTAACCCCCGAGGGCATCGGTCACTTTCCGGGCTATCTCGCGCGCCTGCGCGATAGCCTTCTCCGACATCGGCTGGGGTTGCCAGGAATAGCGGTAGTCACCATTGACCTGGATATGTCCTATCGGCTCGCAGAATACCGTTCCGCTTATACTGCGGACAGTAAGGAGGGTGATCTCGTAATCGAAATCCACAAAACCCTCAACAATCACACGCCCGGCCCCGGCCCGACCGCCCTCCTGCGCTATCGTCCATGCCGCCTCTACTTCCTCCGGAGTCCGTATCACGCTCTGGCCATGACCTGAACTGCTCATAATCGGCTTCACAACGCAAGGGATGCCGACAGCCTCGACCGCCTCCTTGAACTCATCAAAAGTCGATGCGAAACGATATGGAGAAGTCCTGATACCAAGCTCTTCAGCCGCCAGACGGCGGATACCCTCGCGGTTCATTGTCAACCAGGCGGCCTTGGCGGTCGGGGTGACGTTATATCCCTCTTTCTCAAGCTCTACAAGGACGGGAGTGGCGATTGCCTCGACCTCCGGAATGATATGGTCGGGGTTCTCTTCCTTGATGACTCGACGAAGCTCAGCGCCGTCAAGCATGTTGAATACTCTGCTTCTATGGGCCACCTGCATCGCCGGAGCGTCAGAATACCTGTCGCACGCCACAACCTCTATTCCGAGGCGCATCAATTCGAGAGCTACCTCCTTGCCGAGTTCGCCACTACCCAAAAGCAGTGCTTTTCTCCCAACGGGAGTTTTCAATGATCCTATCTTAGCCATTTCCTTGACTGTTCTTATTTACCTTGATTTTTATGTAGAAAAAACGTTTTACTCAAGACCGTCAAATTCCACCTTGTCGTCAACCTTGATGTTGGGCGCCTCGAGACCGTAATGCTTTTTGGCGTCGATGCCTTTCAGCCACAACGCAAAGATAAGGGCTGCCACTCCAAGTCCGACAAAGACTGTCATTGTCACCGTGTAGTTGTAATCAAGAGGGTTGGAAACTCCCTTGTTGCTGCTCTCGAGAATGGAGCCTATACCCTTTCTGAAACCGTAGAGACCGATATTCTGAATCCAGAAGATTACGGCGTATGCTGAGCCAAGGAGCTTGGGCTGGATCAACTTTGGCACGGAAGGCCAGAGGGATGCGGGAACAAGAGCGAAGCTGATTCCCAATAGCACGATCGCCGCATAGGCAATGATAAAACCGGCCACCTCCCCTTTAAATAATGGAAGGATATAGGCGAATGTGGAATGACAGAGAATCATCAGGAGCGAACCGAAGATAAGCATCGTAGCTCCTTTTCCTTTGCGGTCAAGATAGTTTCCAAGCACCGGAGTGATGGCCGCAGCTCCTATCGGAAAGACGAAGAAGATAAGTCCAGCCTCCTTCTCGGTGATGCCGAGGTTACATTGAAGCATCAGTCCGGCATAGTTCTGGAAAGGGAAGATCGCCGAATAATAGAGCACGCAAAGAAGCGAAACGATCCAGAATACCTGAGAGGAGAAGATGTATTTTAGGTCAGAGATCTTGAACGGGTCGTCCTTGACTTCTCCATTGCTGCCTTTCTCGTTTTCGAGTTTCTTATCCATGAAGGTATAGGTAACGAAACAGATAAGGCCGATGCAGACAAGAAGGCATGCGAAAGCTACCGGACGAGCCACGTCGATCACTCCACCCAACTGGACAATCCAGGGGGAGCCGAAGAACACGACGGCCACTCCCAGACGGGCTATAGCCATCTCGCAACCCATCGCAAGAGCCATCTCCTTACCCTCGAACCATTTCACGATACCGCGGGAAACTGTGATTCCGGCCATCTCGATTCCACAGCCGAAGATCATGAAGCCGATAGTAGCCAGTTTCGCAGAGGCAGGCATCCCGACAACCCAGGGGGTGATGTTCCACCATGCGTCCGGGATATTCAGGATTCCGTCAAACCAGCGGGCGAGACCTGACTGGGCGAAGGTGTCGGTCATCGCATACCAGTTGATAAGTCCGCCGACAACCATCACGGCACCTGAAAGAATCGCCGTAAAGCGCACTCCCATCTTATCAAGGATGATACCTGCAAAAATCAGGAAGAATACAAATACATTGAGGAATGTCTCCGATCCGAAGAAGTTACCCCATGTCTGAGGATCCCATCCCTTCTCAGTCTGCACGTAACTCTGAAGAGGGG
>JAIDPP010000261.1 GCA_029062725.1 Muribaculaceae bacterium
ACTATGAGGAGAAACACCGTCTGGATCTCATAGTATCAACCTTTTATGCCATAGCGTTTATCCTCAACTATCTCTGGCTTGTCCCGCGGTTTCTCCTACGGTCGTCGCGTGTGACGCTTTACTTCGTGGTAAACTTCCTGATGATAGTGGCCGTGATGTGTTTCATCCCGGTCTATGTGCAGGCCAACGGAGGGTGGGGCACTCCTCCCGACAAGGAGGATATGTCGCTTTTGCGCAACGCTCTGGTATATGCCGGTTTTTCCGTGCGCGATGGCATTATGATGGTTCTGACGGCCGGGTTGGCTTATGCGCTTCGTATAGGAAGGGAGAAAGATGTGCTGCATCAGCGGGAGCTCGAGCTGAGAGCCGAGCAGCGGCAGATAGAGCTAAGAAATCTTAAGGCGCAGCTGAATCCGCATTTCCTTTTCAATTCGCTCAACAATATCTATGCCCTTATCGGCATCTCTCCGGAGCGGGCACAGGAAGCGCTGCATGACCTTAGCAGTATGCTTAGGTTTGTGATATATGACGCAGCCGAGGCCACTGTGTCGCTCGACAAGGTGACGCATTTCATCGGGGAATACGTGGATATGATGCGGCTGCGTGTAAGCGGGAAATGTCGGCTTGAGTACCGGGTTGACGCCGGAATCCCTAAAGGGATAATGATAGAACCGCTTCTCTTCATGACGCTGGTGGAAAACGCCTTCAAACATTCCTTGCCTAATGGGAAGGATCATTATATCTCCATATCGCTGTCGATGTCGGAGAATAAGATCCACAGTGGATCAGGCAATGGCAAGGCTCTTCTTTTCGAGGTCAGCAACAGCGTGTCGGATAAAAGACAGGAGCGACTCGTAGAGGAGCGTCCGGGGGTCGGACTGGCCAATATCCGACGACAGCTGAACCTTCTTTATCCGGGTACTCATTCGCTGAGTATTTCGGGTTCGGAAGAAGATTTCCGCGCCAGCATCAGGATATCTCTTTCGGCACTTAAGCGGGAAGGGGATCCGAATCCAAAGGGAAATGGAGATGATAAGGCTAAAAAAGAGACCGGGGGAACCGTGTGTAACCGTAGAAAAACATTTCTTGAATAATGGAAAGACCATTAAAATGTATAGTGATAGATGACGAACCTCTGGCATGCGAGCTGATCAAGGGTTATGTGGAACGTACGTCAGGGCTGACGTTGTCGGGTGTTTATGAGTCGGCGGCCGACGCGGTCAAGACTGTTATGTCGGAGGAGATCGATCTCGTTTTCCTTGACATAAATATGCCCCTGCTAAACGGCATAGAGTTCGCGCAGGTGATTCCCAAGCGCACCAGGATAGTGTATGTGACGGCTTACGATAGTTATGCCCTCGACGGCTTCCGCGCCAACGCGCTCGATTATCTTCTTAAGCCGGTAAGCTACGCAGAGTTTCTGAATGCGGCGGGAAAAGCTATGGAATGGTTTTCCATGCGGGAGAGTTATGAGATCGGCAAGGAACGGCCTTCTCCCGGAGAAGGGACTCTCACAATCCGGGCTGATCATAGGCTTGTGCAGATCAAGACCGATGCGATTCTTTATATAGAGGTCCGCAAAGACAGGCTTATCTTCTACCGTAATACGGGGGAGACGCTGAGTGCCGTGATGAGTATGCGCGACATCGAGGAGTTGCTTCCCCCCTCCCGGTTTATGAGGGTTCACAGGTCGTTTATAGTTAATCTCCGCAATGTGGAGGTTGTGGAGCGTAACCGGATAGTATTTGGAAACATCTACATACCGATTTCCGATTCTAAGCGTGAGGAATTCATGCGTCGCGTGGGGGCGAGCGGGCAAAAGGGTGAACGGAATAGTTAAAAATTTGCTTTTATTCGATAATTTCAGAGATAAAATTGAATAGATTCGGATAATATAATTAATTTTGCAAGTTGAAAAAATATTAGCAAGTTATGACAAAAGCAGATGTAGTAAACGAGATCGCACGCGCCACGGGAATTGACCGTGCGAGTGTCCTTTCAACGGTAGAGAGCTTCATGGAAGTTGTGAAGGATTCTCTTGCCAAAGGTGAGAATGTCTATCTTCGCGGTTTCGGCACTTTCGGAATCAAGGAACGCGCGGAAAAACTCGCCCGCAATATTTCAAAAAACACCACTCTTATCGTACCTGCCCATAAGATTCCCGCCTTTAAGCCTTGCGACACTTTCAAGGAAGAGGTAGCCAGGGAGAAACCTGCGGAAGAGTAAAGGGTAACTA
>JAIDPP010000262.1 GCA_029062725.1 Muribaculaceae bacterium
GAAGCGAGGAATGTAGCGACATTGGCTATATCCTCCACCTTGCCACCGCGACGCAAGGGAATTTTCTGGCACCACTCTGCTCGAACCTCGTCGGGAAGCGCAGCGGTCATGGCTGTCTCGATGAAGCCGGGGGCGATGGCGTTGGCGCGGATACCGCGTGAACCGACTTCCTGCGCGATACTCTTCGCAAGTGCTATGAGTCCGGCCTTGGATGCGGCGTAGTTAGCCTGGCCGGCGTTGCCGTGGACGCCTACTACCGAGGCCATGTTGATGATGGAGCCGCTCTTCTGGCGGATCATAATCGGCAACACTGCATGAATATAATTGAATGCTGATTTGAGGTTAACCGCAATCACCGCGTCCCACTGCTGCTCGGTCATGCGGAGCATCAGGCCGTCTTTGGTGATACCGGCGTTGTTGACAAGGATATCGATACGTCCGAAGTCGTTTTTGATCTCAGCCACGGTAGCCTCCGTAGCGGCGAAGTCAGCGGCGTTTGAAGCATAACCCTTGACCTTCACGCCGTATGCGGCGATCTCCTCCTCGGTTTTCTTACCGTTCTCATCAATTACAAGGTCGGTAAATGCGATGTTACACCCCTCGGAAGCGAATTTGAGGGCTATCTCCTTGCCTATACCACGGGCCGCACCCGTGATTATGGCGGTCTTTCCTTCTAATAATTTCATCGTTATCTCTGTTTTAAATTACTTTTCAATAATGAAACATCCGCAGCTGTAGCCTCCTCCGAAAACCATCAGCGCCACGCGGTCGCCCTTCTCGATCCGTTCGATTTTCTGTGCAAGCACAAGAGGGGCCGATGCCGAGCCGGTGTTTCCGAGTTCCTCGATGTTGTTGAAGAAACGCTCCATCGGGAGGTCAAGCTGATGGGCCACCTGCGCCACGATACGCTTATTGGCCTGATGGGTGATGAGATATTTTATATCCTCCATTCTGAGGCCGCTGTTCTCAAGCGACTTGTTAAGGGCATGTATCATATAGCGGCAGGCATGTATGAAGACGTCGCGTCCGTCAGGCATGGCAATCCCCTCCTCCTTAGGACGTAGGAGAACCCCGGCCGGTCCCTTGCCGATATCTCCGAGCCCTTCTGTATAGACATCGATGATCCTGAGGTCGGTTTCTGCCATCTTCTCTTTGGAAATGAAGTAAGCCACCGCGGCGTCACCCCATAGATGACCGCTCTTCGGATCGGCCTCGTTGCTGTAGTAGCTGTTCTGCTCAGAGCATATAAGCAGAGCCTTGTCGGCCTTACCCATCGCGAAATACCCTTCGATCACCTCCAGACCGTTGATAAAGGAGGAGCATGCCGCAGAAACGTAAAGAGCTTTGGCTCCGTGGATTCCGAAAGCCTGCTGCACCTTATGGGCTACCGTCGCAACGGTATCGTAGGCGCAGTAATGAGCCGACACGATAAGGTCGATCTCCTTAATATCGTATGGAAGGCCTGTCATAGCCGCTTCCACTGCCTTGATACCCATCGTATCTACGTTCTCGCCCTCCGCGACCTTGCTGCGGGTCCTTATGCCGGTCCGCTGCTCGATCCATTCAGGCGTCAGGCCGTTGACCTTAGTGAAATACTCGTTGGGGATTCTCCCGGAGGGCACATAAAAGCCCATTGAATTTATATACATAAGCAGATGTCTATACTTTTATATTCTCATACACTCCCTCTCGTGTGTGCGTCCGCCGCGCGGTCATCGACGCTGAATACCGTTGAGTACCAGATCGGCCACAAGTTCCGACATCCTCTCTTTGCCGATGCCGTATTCCGCGAAACCGTTGCGGATATAGGGCACATCGAGCCCGTGGATGGCATTCATTATCACTATCGCCGACTCCTTGATATTTTCTATCTCAAAAACCCCGGCTTCCGTGCCTTCATGCAGGATATCCATCAGTAGGGCTACCTCCTTTTTCGAGATCATAGCCCTCGCGCGATCGACCTTCCTGACATCCAGAAAGAATCCGGCGCGAAGCGACCCATTACGGGATACTATCTCCTTCATTGTCTCGAGGCGACAGGCGATATATTCGTAAAGCTTCTCCTCCGGCCGGGCGGGCTTGGCCACGATCATCCGGAGCTTATGCAGAAGCTGATCGGTCTCGGTCTCGATCACGGCATTGAATATGTCGCGCTTGCTCTTGAAATAGGTGTAGATGGTACGCCTCCCCTTGTCGGAGGCGGAAGCTATGTCGTTCATTGTCGTATTCTCCACGCCTTTCCTGGCGAAGAGCTGGCGGGCCACTTCAATAAATCTGTCTCTTGTCTTCTTAACCATCTTCTACCGTCTCTTCATAAGCCTGACCTATGGGTTCTCGGTCGGCTTAAATGCACACTCTGAAAGTTTATGCGCAAAATTACTAAATATTCTTCAAATAAACGTAATTTGAGCAATCTTTTTAGCTATTTTTCTATTGGGGAGGGAGCTACGTGGCTCAGTGACGTGTCTGACCCTCTCCCTCGAGATAATAACGGTAGGTGGTCATCTCGCGCAGACCCATCGGGCCGCGGGGTCCCAGTTTCTGGGTCGAGATCCCTATTTCAGCCCCGAGGCCGAACTGGGCGCCGTCGGTGAAACTCGTCGGAAGGTTAAGATAGACAGATGAGGCATCGACACGTTTCTGAAACTCCTCGGCCTCACGCCTGTCGGAGGTGATGATGCTTTCGCTGTGTCCGGAGCCGTGGGCGGCTATATGCGCGAGTGCCTCCTCAAGCGAACCGACCACACGCAGTCCCATCTTATAGTCCATCCATTCGCGGTCCCAGGTATCTTCCTGTGCCTGGCGGAGTAACCTGGAGGGATAATGACCTTCGAGAGCTGCATATCCCTCCTCGTCGGCATATATCTCGACATTCTTCTCCGCAAGCGGAGCGGTAAGCGCCGGAAGGTCGCTGATTCGGGAGCGGTCGGCAAGCAGGGTGTCGAGCGAGTTACACACGCTGACCCTTCTTGTCTTGGAATTATCCACCACCCTCTCTCCTATCTCGAGATCTCCAGAGGAGGCGAAATATATATGGACCACCCCCGCGCCGGTCTCTATCACCGGCACCTTCGCGTTGTCGCGCACGAAATCGATCAGCCGGCGTCCTCCGCGCGGAATACACACATCCACATAGCCGACCGCCCCTAAAAGAGCAGCGGTGGCTTCATGAGTCGATGGAAGAAGCATGGCGGCGTCCGGGTTCAAGCCCTCCTCTTTCAGCGCGCGGTGGATAAGTTCCAGAGCGGCAAGGTTAGACTCCTCGGCATCCTTTCCCCCTTTCAGGATACAGGCATTGCCGCTCTTGAAGCAGATGGAGAATACATCGAATGTCACGTTAGGCCGAGCCTCATAAACCACCCCGATGACTCCGAAAGGGACTGAGACGCGACGAAGCAATATACCGTTTGGCAAAACCCTCCGTTCGAGTTCTTCGCCAACCGGGGACGGAAGCGAAGCTACGTGACGTAAATCTGAAGCAATCCCTTTAATCCTTGACTCAGTAAGCTGGAGACGGTCGTAGAGAGGATTTCCCTTATCCATCTTGGCCAAGTCTTTTTCATTAGCTTCTATCATCAAGGGGGTGTGCTCTTCCAAAAGATCCGCGAGACGGAGGATCACGCGGTTCCGTTTATCCTCATCTATGAGCAAAAGCTCCGCTGAGGCTTTCTTCACTTTAGCAAACAGGCTGTCGTATTCCATATTCTTTTATTCTATTCAATGTATAAATAATCGTAATGCACCAACGGTCGTCCCCCTCTCTGTCCTAACGAATCCTTCGCCAGCTCCGAGGAGACGGAGGAACGGCCGACACCGATCAATCCTCCCGATCGTCCGTATATATTTACTATATCACCCTCTTCCCACTCTCCCTCGGCTTCTATCACGCCGATAGGGAGAAGGGAAACAGCGCTGTCGCCGCGAAGGGCCTTCTCCGCATTCTCATCGACAATCAGGCGACCCTTTGCGAATGAAGATGAATGGGCGATCCAGCGCTTAACTGTGCTGAGACCCTCTTCGCGGGGTGAGAATTCCGTATGCGGAACCCTATCCGGATTCTCCAGCAGATCTATGAGGACATTCCTCCTCTCTCCTTTCGCTATTATCACCCTCACCCCCTCTTCGC
>JAIDPP010000263.1 GCA_029062725.1 Muribaculaceae bacterium
AAGTTAAATAAATGAATACAAAGTATTTATACTGCATTGTGAGTCTGATTTTTTCTTGCTGTCTGCCCGCGGTTTTTACAGGATGCTCTACAGGAATCGAAGGCACAAAAGCTATCAAATATTCCAAAGGAGTTAAAAAAGAGAACATGCCCTCTCCGGAAGAGAAGTTTATTTCCGGAATTGAATCGATTAGACTCAAGGACTGGAAGCAGGGACGGAGGTTTATGTTCATTGACGATCGCGCCTCGTTGGTGTTCGAGTCGGATGCCCCCCGTTCGGAGCTTGCTTCCTTAAAGGGAAAGAGGGTCGAATATTCCGGAACAGAACGCAGGATTACTCCGGGGGGTGTCGAACAGGCTGTAGTGCGGTTTTCCGATGGCATATACACATACAGCTATCCTACCGGTAAACTACCGACTGAATCCGATACGCTTCTCACATCTCTCGATTTCCCAATGCTTGCCGACCTCGCTACCGTAGATCAATACCGACGTCTGCTCCAAGGCGTATCCTTATGGACAAGAAATTCCTTATGGTATGACGATGACGGAGAGAAAATCCGGGGGCGTAGGTTTGTAAAAGTCATCATCGACAGCGTTTCCACCGGACAAAACGGGTTTCTTATGGATCTATCCATTAGAGATGAGAACGGAGACAGGGCTCATATCTATATGAATCCTGTCAACCGTGGTCTGGAAAGCCGTACATTCCCCTCTCTTTTCCTTCTCACCGACCCGAGGGAGCGACACACCTCGATCTCCGATGAGGTGTGGGATCTTATTTGCCGTGGACTTGTGCGCCCGGGTATGACAAAGGAGGAGTGCAAGCTGGCCTTGGGAAATCCCGACGACGTGAATACAGCACATGACTGGAATCAGACCATTGATATCTGGAACTATAATAACGGAACTTTCCTTCACTTTCAGGACGGGCTCCTTACTAAATTCAGAATTTAATTGAATCGTTATGATAGAATACAATAAGGATATAACCTCCTACACTACTTTCGGAATACCCATAAAGGCAAAATATTTTGCCGAATATAAATCAGAGCGGGAACTCCTGAAGATCTCCCGCTCACAGGAGTATCTGGAAAATGAGGTGCTTCATATCGGCGGAGGAAGCAACCTTCTTTTTCTCGCCGACTACGACGGTATGGTGCTTCACAACGGAATGACATCTATCCGCCGTTACGACAAGAACGAGAATGAATGCTTTATAATTGCCGAGGCCGGAGTGAAATGGACCGACCTCATAGCTTTTGCTCTTGACAACAATCTTGCGGGACTTGAGAATTTAGCCGACATTCCAGGTGAGGTCGGCGCTTCGGCTGTCCAGAACGTCGGGGCATACGGTGTAGAGGCAAAGGATGTGGTGTTCAGCGTGCTCTGCTTTGACAGCGTGACAAGGCAGACAGTAAGGTTCTCCAATGAGGATTGTAAGTTCGGATATCGCGATTCCGCTTTCAAAAACGAATGGAAGGGCCGTTATTATATCCTCTCCATCTCTTTCAGGGTAGTTCCTGACGGCCGTCCTAAAAGTCTGCATTATAAGCCTCTCGATACTCTCGAAGAGCGTCTGGGGCATTTCCCGACGATTCAGGAAGTGGCAGCGGAAGTGACCGCAACACGCAATTCAAAACTTCCGGATCCGGCTCTCCTTGGAAGCGCGGGGAGTTTCTTTAAGAATCCGGAGGTCAGGAAACGCTATTGGCAGGAACTCTGCGCCCTCTCCGGAGAGGAGATTCCGGCTCACGAACTTCCTAAGAAGAATCCGGATGATCCGACGGAGACAGAGAAAGTAAAACTTAGTGCCGCATGGCTTATCGACCATGCCGGGCTTAAAGGAAGGAGTGTCGGAGGAGCTTCAGTTTATACAAAGCAGCCGCTGGTGATCGTAAACGACGGGAAAGCATCAGGAGAGGATGTGCGTCGTTTAGCCGACATCGTTATTCGGGAAGTGAAAAGAAAATTCTTCATCGACCTTTATCCGGAGGTCAATTATATCGATACCCGTATCCATGTCACCGTGCTCGGAAGCGGCACGTCAAAGGGTGTTCCAGAGGTTGGATGCCTCTGCGGTGTCTGTCAGTCGGACGACCCCCGCGACAAGCGGCTCCGTGCATCTATTCTGGTAGAGACTAATGGGGTGCGCCTGCTTGTCGATCCAGGTCCAGATTTCAGGCGTCAGGCTCTTGACGCTCAGTTGCTTGACATAGATGCGGTTTTGGTCACTCACCATCATTATGATCACGTAGGAGGTTTCGATGACATCCGTCCTTTCTGTGCCCAGAAGAATATTCCGGTTTATGTGAGCGCTCCGGTAGCAGCCAACCTTCGAAAGCATCTCGATTATGTTTTCCGTTCCGACCGTTATCCGGGAGTCCCGGCCCTTGATCTCCATGAAATAGAAAACCGCCCCTTCTACGTCAAGGGAGTGAAAATTACTCCTGTGGAAGTCAATCACGGCCAACTCCCGATTTTCGGATACCGTATCGGGGATTTTGCCTATATCACTGACGCCAAGACCATCTCCGAAGAGGAATTGGATAAACTCTACGGTCTGAAAGTTCTGATCATCAATGCTCTGCGCGCCCGTCCGCATTTCGCCCACCTCGACGTTGAAGAGGCTCTCGAGATAATCAGGAAGGTTCAGCCCGAAAAAGTTTGGCTTACCCATTTATGCCATGAGATAGGACGTCATCAGGAGATTCCTTCGTTATATTCCCTGCCGGAGAATATACGCCCGGCCTGGGACGGTCTGAAATTTACCGTGGAATAGGCTATATTTTATGTTCCCGACTATCCATTCCCTATAAAGATAGAAATAAAATAGCGGTCCCGTTCATTCCGGGAACCGCTATTTTTTATTTTGGATGACTGTATGCTACAGTACCTCCACGGTAAGTTTATTATATGCCCTCTCGGCCTTATCCTTCGCCTCCTCTACTGAATCGGATGTTGCGAG
>JAIDPP010000264.1 GCA_029062725.1 Muribaculaceae bacterium
GCCGTGGTCTCCGCAAGGGTAAAGCCGGAAAGATCCGCAAGGGTGGCAAAGAACTGGAGAATGTGGTGCTTGCCGTGCGTGAGGGGAGCCGCGATGCAGTGAGCGAATCGTTCCGCATCATCCGCAGTAACCTCGACCAGATGACCCGCAATCAGCACACCAACATTATAATGATGACATCGTTCAATGCCGGATCGGGTAAATCGTTCATCGTGTTCAACCTCGCGGCCTCGTTCGCGCTCAAGGGAAAGAGGGTGCTGATTGTCGATGGTGACCTCCGTCACGGGTCCGTATCGCAGTTCGTAGGGATGCCCTCGAAGGGTCTCACCAACTATCTTAACGGTTCGACCACCGACTGGCGCTCGCTGCCGGTTGAGGTATCGGAGATCCCGGGAGTATATGTCCTTCCGATCGGTCACCGTCCGCCCAATCCGGCCGAGCTTTTAGAGAACGGCAACATCAAGATGCTTCTCGAGGAATACCGCTCGGAATTCGACTATATCTTCATCGACTGTCCGCCGGTGGATATCGTGGCCGATACCCAGATCATCGAGAAGTTTGTTGACCGCACCCTCTTCGTGGTGCGCGCCGGGCTTCTTGACAAGCGCGCGGTAGTCGAGATCGACGAGATCTACAAGACCCAGCGCTTCAAGAACATGAGTCTTATCCTTAACGCCACCGACGCTACGGGCGGTTACGGCTACGGCGGTTACGGCTATTACGGCCGCGGCGGTTACGGCTATTACGGAGACTAAACCAAGAACCTTCAAAGCAGAAAACAGGAAAGAAATGTGGCCATTCAATAAACCAGCCAAGCTCGAGAATGCCGGAATTTTCCGGGGTTTCACCGACTGGCATTCGCATATCCTGCCGGGAGTCGATGACGGAGTGAGGACGATGGAGAAGTCGCTCGTGATCCTCGACCGTTTCGAGCGCGCCGGAGTCAGGAAAGTATGGCTCACTCCCCACGTAATGGAGGATTATCCCAACACTCCTGACTCGCTCCGTGCCCGGTTCGCGGAGCTGAAGGAGGCCTACAAGGGGGAGATAGAGCTGCGCTTAGCCGCAGAGAATATGCTCGACTCCCTGTTTGAGGAGCGTCTCGAGAAGAATGAATTTCTCCCTATCGGGGAGGAGGGACGCCATCTGCTTGTGGAGACGAGCTACATGAATCCTCCGATGGGAATGGAGGAGATGATGCAGGGGGCGATGCAGAAAGGCTATACGCTCATATTGGCACATCCGGAGCGTTACCGCTATATGGATGAGGACGATTATCTCCGCCTAAAGGATCAGGGTATCGTTTTCCAGAGCAATTTCATGTCGCTTATCGGTGCCTACGGCGAGACGGCGCGACGGAAAGTGGAATGGCTGCTCAAGGAGGGGATGGTGGATCTGACCGGGAGCGATATCCATCGTATCGAATCTTTCGAGACGGGAGTGGCGAAACGCCCCAAGAAGAAGCAGGCATTGGATGAGCTTCTGAGAGTGGCGGCCAACCCGGCGGTAGAGTGAAATGAAAATATAGCGGATGAATCTGAAGAGCATATTTCAGGGAAACCAACGAACGGTGAAGGCAAGGAAGAACGTCCTTGCCTCTATGTTATTGAAAGGGATCGACGGCATCGTCTATCTCCTTTTTGTCCCTGTGACGCTCGGCTACCTCAAGCCATACGAATATGGCGTATGGCTCACGCTCAATTCCATCCTCATCTGGATCGACTCCTTCGACATCGGATTGGGAAACGGCATGAGAAACAAGCTGGCTACGGCACTTGCGGAGGGAGATAAGGAGAAGGCGAGGATATATGTGAGCACCACTTTCTACATGCTCGTGATCCTGATGGCCGGTATCGTGGTCGTCGGCACATCCTGCGCGCCACTGATCGACTGGTACGGAATCCTTCATACGACTCCTGCCGAAGTCGGGAGGTTAGGGGAGATCGTCTATCTCACTTTCCTTATATACAGCCTTAACTTTATCTTCAAATTCATCGGCAACGTCTATTTGGCGCTCCAGCTTCCGGCGGTTAATAATTTTTTCGTCACGGCCGGACATCTTCTCTCCTTAGTGGTCATCTACATCCTGACAAAGACCACGGCAGGGTCGTTGCTGTGGGTGGCCGTGGTCTATGCGGCGGGACCGCTGACCTTCTATCTGCTGGCCTATCCGGTCACTTTCTTCAAGCTGTTCCCTTATCTTGCGCCGAAAATATCGGCGTTCAGGAAGATATATCTCAAAGACCTCTTCAATGTCGGGGTTCTCTTCTTTATCCTCCAGCTTTCCGGAATACTCCTTTTTTCATTGGCCAATATCCTTATCTCCCATCTTTTCGGGCCGGAGAAGGTCACGCCTTATAATATCGCCTACCGGTATTACAGTCTTGTGCCGATGGTGATGACGATCATCGTCGCCCCGATGTGGTCGGCAACAACCGACGCCTACACGAGAGGAGAGACCGAATGGATACGGATAACGATGCGAAGGATCCACAAATGGCTTTTGGGGGCGTTAGGGTGTCTTGCGATAATGACAGCAGTCTCGGAATTCGTCTATCATATCTGGGTTGGCGGAGAGGTGACGATCGGTTTTCCGATCTCCTGCTGGATGGCCCTTTATACGGGAATCCTCGTTGTGAGCCTTTCTTATTCCAATTTCCTGAACGGGCTGGGGAAACTGCGTCTCCAGACGGTCAACACCCTGATCGTCGGTCTGCTCTTCTATCCGGTCTGCGTCTTTCTCGGGAAGGGATGGGGAGTGCCGGGAGTGCTGGCGGGGATGTGCCTGCTGAATCTCTCCGGGATGGTGCTGAATATTATTCAGTTCCACAAGGTTATCAACAACAGAGCTTGCGGAATATGGGAGAGATAGAAAGAGGAAAGCCCCTATCGGGCGAAGGCGCGGAGGTGATGTATGTTGTAGTGCTCTACGGCCAGAGGCTCGAGGATTGCAACGCATACAGGACGCTGCTCCATGACAGAGAAAGGGTGTTTGTATTTGACAATTCGCCGAATCCTTCGGTTCCGGCAGGATTGAGGGAGGGATGGCGCTATGAAAGTCATCCGGACAATCCCGGTCTCAGCGCGGCATATAACCGCGCGGCGGAATACGCGATGGAGGAGGGTCTCGGATGGCTGGTGATAACGGATCAGGACACGACCTATCCTGAAGGAGCGGGAGAGGAATACGGGAGACTTCCCGGGAAATATCCGGAAGAGAAGGTGTTTATCCCGAAGGTAGAGATTCCGGGAGGAAAATACCTTTCTCCCGTGGCGAAGAGAGGATTCATGACCGCTCTTGCCGACCGCCCTCTTCACGGGAGGATAGATCTGAAGGACGCTGCCATAATCAACAGCGGGCTGATGGTGGAACTCGACTCCTTTTTCCTCTGCGGAGGGTATAATGATAAGGTCTTTCTGGATTTCTCCGACTTTCAGTTTATCGACCGTCTGTCAAAGGTAGTCGAGAGGGGGAGGGTTACGGAAATGTTGCTCCGCCAGTCGTTCAGCGCTAAGGTTGATTCGCCGGAAGCGCAGATGAGGAGATTCGGTATGTTCTGCCGTTCGCTGAGCGGATATGAACGGGAGGGAGCGGGACAAAGAGTCGGGCTGCTGCTGACGGTCTGGAAGCGGGCAGTGGCCCTCGGACTGGCCAACCGATCGGCGCGTCCGTTGGCCATTGCGTTGAGGAATTACAGATTTTGACAAGAAGAGAGAAACTGACGCCGACTGTCGGCGAAATATAGAGAAGAAATAAAACGGAAATATGGAATATTTAGTCCCTTTTCTACTTGCGCTCACAGGCATGTTTCTGGCACCGCGCTTTCAATCGGAGGCTCCCAAGAAGACCTTGGTGGTGGTGATCCTGCTTTACATGATTCTTCTGATGGGATTCCGTTACCGTGTGGGGATGGACACGATGATCTATATGAAGAAGATGGAGGAGATCCCCCCCATCAATGTGTTGATGCGTCAGAACATCCTGGATCAGGTATATGAGCCGGCATACCTTATCATCTGCTCCGTATGCAAATATTTCACCAAGGAATTCTGGCCGATCCAGATGGTGATGAACACCATCATGACGACATGTGTGTTCATTTTCCTCTACCGCAACTGTAAGAATGTATTCACGGGTATTTTCGTGTTCCTGCTTCTTCAATGGCTCTACTACTCCACGGAGATCATGCGAGAGAGCGTGGCGATCAGTATCTTCCTTCTCAATTACAAGAATCTCGAGGAGAAGAAATGGATACGTTATTATCTGTTTTCGCTCTTCTCCATCTCTTTCCATTATTCAGCGGCCCTGGTATGGTTCCTTCCGTTCGTAAGGTTCCTGAAGCCGAACTTCGCCTACATTCTTTTCTGCATAGGGATGCTCGCGATCACGCCAATCGTGGAGGAGTTCAACAAGATCGTCAACATAGGTATCGTGACCCAGAAGCTTAGATATTATGTAGATCAGGCCGAGATTCTCAACATGAACTGGCGAATCGCGGAGATGATCAAAACCGGATTTCCGGCGATCCTGGCCCTGGTGATGTATCGCTATTCGCATCTTGAAAACAAATATACCCATCTGGTTCTTCTTCAGTTTCTGTTCTGCTGCGGAGCGTTCGCGGTGCCGGTGATCTTCCAGCGTTTCTCGAATTATACATCCGTATTCGTGACCGTCTCCCTTGCCAATTATATCGGCACGCGGAACGTAGGCGTCAACCTCCGGGCCGTGGTGTTGGGAGCGATCCTGATGAGCCAGACGATATATTATTATTCCATGTGGCCGACATGGTATCCATACGTGTCGGTTTTCGAACCGGAGAAGAATCCGGCACGCGAGGAGTTCTTCCGTATCGTATGGTAGGAGGCGGAGGTATATAAGAAGGTATATAAAATATCTACAGCTGTAGAACGGAGGCGATGGAAAACCATAAATAGTATGGTAAAATGTGAAATAAATCAAAAAAAAATAGTAATTTTGCAAAACGACCTCCGCCTGTCGTGACACTCTAATCACTATTATGACGGGCGGAAAATAGTAAAGGATAAGGAAGATGGTATCGGTATGTATGGCCACATATAACGGAGAGGCATATCTGCCCGAACAATTGTCGTCCATTTTAAGCGAGCTTAAGGAGGATGACGAATTGGTCGTATCGGACGACGGCTCTACCGACGCCACATGCCGGATCATTGAATCTTTGCGGGATCCCCGCATACGCCTCCTCCATAACAAGGGAAGGCATGGCGTGAACGGAAATTTCGAGAACGCTATAAAGAATGCCAAGGGGGATTATATCTTTCTCAGCGACCAGGACGATGTGTGGCTAAAGGGTAAAAGGGATGCGTGCGTGAAAGCCCTCGCGACCGCCGACTGTGTGGTGCATGACTGCATAGTGGTGGATAAGGATAAAAATATCACGGAGGAGTCTTTTTTCAGGATGAGAAATTCGGGTCCGGGGTTCTGGAAGAATCTTTACAGAAACAGCTACCTCGGCTGCTGCATGGCTTTCAGACGAGGAATACTCGAGACGGCGCTTCCTTATCCGGAGGATCTTCCGGTGTTTCAGGAAGGATGGATAGCTTCACTCGCGGATATAAAAGGGAGTGTGGAGTTCATACCGTTCAAGGGAATACTCTTCCGGCGGCATGACAGCAACAGCTCGGCAACGGCGGGAAAGAGCGGGATGGGTCTCAGACGACAGATAGGATACCGGCTGAAGTTTCTGGGGCAGATAATAAAACGACTGATAAAAATAGGATAAGATGGGGGAGATAGAGAGAAAATGGAGTCTGGCGGAGATAATACGCCTCGGGTTCTGGACCCTGCGCTCGCGTCTTTTTTTCAGGGGCGTGAGGCTGATCCGCTTTCCGATCTATCTCAGGGGAAAGGAATATATCGACTTAGGGCATGGCCTGACCACAGGCACAGGATGCCGTCTCGAGGCGATGAGGATCAAGGGGGAGGATAAGCCGGTGCTGAGATTCGGCGACCGGGTGCAGCTCAACGACCATGTGCATATCTGTGCGTTGAAATCGGTGGTGATAGGCAATGACGTGCTAATGGCATCGAATGTCTATATCTCGGATAACAGCCACGGTATCTACAAGGGTCCGGGGCAGCAGTCATCGCCGGAGGAGAGGCCCTTGGATAGAAGCTATCACCGGGCAGACGTGGAGATCGGCGACCGGGTATGGCTCGGAGAAGGGGTAATAGTGATGCCGGGCGTGACAATCGGCTCGGGAAGCGTGATCGGCGCGCACAGCGTGGTCAACAGATCGATTCCCTCCGACTGCATAGCAGTTGGATCGCCGGCAAAGATAATAAAGAAATACAACCATACGTTAGATAAATGGGAGGCGGTATAAAACACTAACATTTATGTCAAAGATACTGATAACCGGTGGCGCCGGATTCATAGGATCCAATACGGCCCTTCGTCTGTTAGATGAGGGACATGAGGTCGTGGTGCTCGACAATCTGTCGAAGCAGATTCACGGAGAGAACCCCGAGGAAACTTCGCCTTTGTATAAAAGCATTAAGGATAGGGTCACTCTCATAAAGGGGAGTGTCACTTCGCGTGAGGATCTCGAGAAGGCTCTTGATGGTGTCGAGCTGGTGTTGCATTTAGCCGCAGAGACGGGCACAGGCCAATCGATGTATGAGATTGAGAAATATGTCGGTGTCAATATAGGAGGCACGGCGTTGCTTCTGGACATACTTGCCAACAAACCGAACTCCGTAAGGCGTGTGGTGGTTGCCGAATCGAGAGCCATATATGGCGAGGGGCGCTATTGGAGCGAGGACCTTCAGGGTTATGTCTATCCCGGGGAGCGTTCCGATGATGATATGTCAAAAGGGGATTTCGAGGTGAAATATCCCGGTTGCGCGACCCCTCTTATCCTTGTTGGCACTACGGAGGATTCGGCGATCCATCCCGGCTCGGTATATGGGATAACGAAGCAGGTGCAGGGACAGCTGGTACATTTAGTATGCCGTTCGATCGGAATCGAATCGGTATCGTTAAGGTATCAGAACGTTTATGGTCCGGGGCAGTCGCTCAGCAATCCCTATACGGGTATCCTCTCGATCTTCTCCACGAGGATAAGAAACGGGAACGGCATCAATATCTTCGAGGATGGAAAGGAGACGCGCGATTTCGTATATATCGACGATATAGTGACGGCGACCGTGCTCGCACTTACCAAGGAGGGCGTCAGCGGTCATGCCTTCAATATCGGCACCGGGGTAGCGACGGATGTGCTCACGGTGGCCCGCACGTTGCTCAAGCATTATAACCGCGACGTGGAGCTGACGGTATCGGGAAATTACCGAATCGGTGACATCCGCCATAACTTCGCCGACATCACCAAGGCGAGAAAACTTCTGGGCTTCGAGCCTGCATGGAGTTTCGACGCCGGAATAGAGCAATTCTGCAAATGGGTTGAGGGACAGCCCGTATCCCGCGACACATACGCCGAGTCGATAGAGGAGATGAAGCAAAAAGGTCTGTATAAGTAAGGAGTATGAAAGGGAAGAGGATACTGTTTCTTGCCAACCGGCTTTTCGGAATCGAAAAGGTCATAAAGGAGACCTTGGAAAGAAAGGGGGCGGAGGTCGAATATTATGACGAACGTCCGGCCAATTCTTTCTTAGTAAAGGCCGCGATAAGAATCAACCGTAACCTCATAGGATATTATATAGATAAGTATCATAAGGAGATCATCAACCGGACGTCGGGAAAGAAATACGACTACATCTTCTTCATAAAGGGGGAGTCGTTCTCCCACTCCAACCTCAGGACACTGTTGGCGGGTCATCCGGAGGCGAAGTCGATAGTCTATCACTGGGATTCGATAGCCAACAACCATAATGCCTTGAATCTGCTCCCGCTGTTTGATTCAAAGTTCACTTTCGACAGGAATGACAGCCGTCGGCTGAAAATAGGATTTCTTCCTCTTTTCTATTATGACGACTACAGGAAAGTGAAGGAATCCCCGGGGGAATATGAGAACGATCTTCTCTTTGTAGGCACGGCTCACAGCGACCGTTACAGGATCATCAAGGAGCTCACTAAGAGATTCGCCGAAGCGGGGATGAAAAGCTACACCTATTTTTATTTCCAGGGGCGCCTGATGTTCTACAAATATTATCTTCAGCACAAGGAGGCACGCGATATAAAGAAAAGCGAGGTGCATTATGACCCGGTAGATAAGAATGATCTGCTTGACCTTTACAGGAAATCGCGTGTGATAGTTGATGTCTCGCATCCTAAGCAGACAGGTCTGACATTGCGTTGCATAGAGACCTTGGGGGCGGGGAGAAAGCTGATCACGACCAACAGGGACATTGTCAATTATGATTTCTATGATCCGCAGAATATATGCGTCATTGACAGTGAAAACGTAGCAGTACCGGCCGGTTTCCTTAATTCCGATTATCTTCCGGTGCCTGAGGATATTTATGAAAAATATAGTCTGAGCAGTTGGCTGGATGTGCTGTTCGGGCAATGAAGTTGTTTTAACAACTTCAATAAGAGAATATATCGTTAGTATAATAAAGGATATGAATATAGTTTTAATAGGAGGCAGCGGATTTGTAGGAACGCGTTTATTGGAGCTTCTCCGCAACGAGCCGGAAAAATATACCTGCCGGAATGTGGATCTCCTGCCGAGTCATTTTTTCAATGACGTCACGGCCATAGGAGATGTGAGAAAAGAGGAGGATATGGACCGGGAACTCAAAGGGGCTGACCTTGTAGTGCTTCTTGCGGCACAGCACAGGGATGACGTCTCTCCTGTCTCTCTATATTACGATACTAACGTCAAGGGGATGGAGGTGACCCTGAAAGCCATGGAGAAGAACGGAGTCAGAAGACTCATCTTCTTCTCCTCCGTAGCGGTCTATGGCCTGAATAAGGTCAATCCTGACGAAAGCCATCCCATTGACCCCTTTAACCATTATGGAAAGTCTAAATGGGAGGCGGAGGAGGTGCTCCGGAAATGGTATGAAACTCACCCGGACTGGAATATAGACATAGTGCGTCCGACGGTGATTTTCGGCGAACGCAACCGTGGGAATGTGTATAATCTCCTGAAGCAGATCTCATCCGGAAAATTCCTTATGGTAGGCAAGGGTGAGAATAAGAAGTCGATGGCATACGTCGGCAATATCGTGGCCTTCGTGAAGTATATGATAGATAACGTAACGGAGGGATATAATGTGTTCAATTATGTGGATAAGCCTGACAACGACATGAACCTGCTTGTTGCTACAGTGTCGAAAGTCTTGAATAAGCATATCCCATCCACGCATTTCCCTTACTGGCTGGGTATGGCCGGAGGATACGGTTTCGACCTGTTGGCAAAGATTACAGGCAGGAAACTTGCCATCTCCTCGGTGAGGGTCAAGAAATTCTGTGCCACAACGCAGTTTGATGCCACAAAGGCTCATGGGAGCGGCTTCAAGGCTCCTTATTCGATAGAGGAGGGGTTGAGAAGGACTCTCGAATTTGAATTCGTCCATCCCAGGACGGATGATATTCTGTTTATAAGTGAGTAGCGGACTTGAAGGATTTTTGATATTGCAGTCTGCCATCTGTTAGTAAAAGATTTAATCTTAATCTGTTTAATATAGTGATAAAGAATAGCTTAAAAAAAGTATTAACGCTTATTGCAGCCATTATCATCGGCACTCCGATAATGTCGGCAGAGAATCCGGGTCTCCGGATTACGGATGTGCATGACAATACTTCGGTTTTTTTGGTGGATGAACGCCTGAGGTTGGATATGACAGGCGAGGATATAACCATACATTCTTCAAACTCGGAGGTCAGCGTAAAAGTTTCGGATTTAAAGACGCTGTCATATATCAATAAGGAGTTCAGCGGTATCACGGATATATCGAGACAGGAGCCTACTCTTGAGATCCGGGATAACATCCTCAAGGTAGTCACCGCGGAAGGAGAGGATCTGTCATGCCGTATATTCGATTTAAAGGGAACAATATTTCTGGAGAGAACAATATCCGGAGAGGATATTCTCCATACTGAGTCGTTCCCAAAGGGAGTATATGTAGTGAAAATCGACCGTCTGCCTGCGTTTAAAATTATCGTGAAATGAGAAAACTCTTTACTTTGCTTACACTTGCCGTAGCTTTCCTGGCAACGGCACAACATAATCTATGCATCTATCGCAACGACAGCATCTTTCATCAGATCAAGCTCTCCGACGGGGAATGGCTTAGCCATACCGTGAATGGAGATTCCATTACTGCGAATTTCACTGACTTTATCAGCGGGGATGTCTCGGTTCCGATCGCGACGATCGATTCGTGCATATTCCGGGCCAGCGATATTCCTGTCTTGCGCCTCACTTTCCCTGATTTTCCGGAAGCTGATGCCCTTTGGGAGAAGGAACTTTATGTGGATGCGCTCCTTGATATAGAGGGTAACGGCTTTTGCGAAGATGAGGAAGGACTGACGCTTCAGGTAAAAGGGCGAGGAAACTCCACCTGGGGAATGTCCAAGAAGCCGATGCGCATGAAATTTCCCAAGAAGATATCCCTCTGCGGCTTCAAGAAGATGAAGAATTACGTGCTTCTCAACAACCATGTCGATCCTACGCTGATGCGTAATGTGATGGCTATGTGGCTCGCAAGGCGTGTCGGAGTACCTTACGCCAACACGATGGTTCCCTGCCATGTTTTCATCAACGACCATTATGCGGGCGCCTATACCATGACTGAAAAGGTAGGAATAAACAGCGGTAGCGTCGATATCGACGAGGAGAAGGGTATTCTTTTCGAGGTCAGCATCGAATATGATGAGGAATTCAAATTCCGCTCACGTCATTGGGATCTCCCGATGATGGTGAAGGATCCCGATTTCGGGGAGCTGTATGAGGAAGACCGTAAGGGTATGACGGCTCTTCAGCGCTTGTGTAAGTGGGAAGAGGACTGGAATAATGCGGAATATGCCGTTGGAAAAGGGCGTGCTGGTGAGGTGTTTGACATGCAGAGCGTGGTGAATTTCATTTTTGTCAATGAGTTTGTCTGCAACCATGAGTTAGGTTATCCCAAGAGTCTCTATATCCATAAGAAATCTTTGGATGAGGGGGAGAAGTATTATTTCGGCCCTGTGTGGGATTTCGATGCGGCGTTCAATATCAAGAGATGGAACTCCACGGAAAATGAGACAACAGTATCGTCTCCCGATGATAATATCTGGCTGCATGATTTCCTTCTGCGCCTGAGGTCACATCCCGAATACAAGGAGCTTCATGCCAGACTCGTGAAGGAATTCGAGGAGGAGATATTTCCTGAAATGATGGATTATTTTGATGAGTATGCGGCATTGATAGAGCCGTCGGCTAAGCTGAACGCAATGCGCTGGCCGGGTCCGGAGGTCGTGCAGGACTGGACCTACCGTGAATCCAGTTTCGATACTGACCGTCATATCGGCGAAATGCGTGACTGGCTTATAGCCCGTAAAAATCATATATGCTCATCGAAGTAATATCGATGTCCCCATCCGAACCATTCTGACA
>JAIDPP010000265.1 GCA_029062725.1 Muribaculaceae bacterium
GTTCGCGGACCTCATCCATCACGTCGTCAACCGTAATCTGACCCACAAGACGCCCGATGCTGTCGATCACCGGCATCGCCACAAGGTCATATTTCTCGAAATCGATAGCCACTTCATCTACCGGCGTATCGGCCTTCACCGACACCGGATCTGTCTCCATCACATGCTTGATCTTCGACACCGACGGATGCGTGATCATCTTCTTCAGCGGCAGCACACCTTTCAGGCGGTCATCGTTATCGACGACATATACGTAATAGATGTCGTCAAGGTCCTCGGCCTGATGGCGCATCTCCTTCAGGCAGTCAGGCATCGACAGGTTCTCGTTGACCTTGATATATTCCGTGCCCATCAGACCGCCCGCCGTGTCCTCGTCATACTGCAACAGGTCAACGATATCGCCGGCCTGCTCCATATCTTCGATATTCTGGATCACCTCCTCGCGATCCTCGGCATCAAGCTCCTGGATAAGGTCAACGGCGTCGTCTGTATCAAGCAGATCGATGAAATGCGATATCTGCTCCGGATCCATCCCTTCGAGGAGTTTCTTGCGGTCTTCCTCGTCAAGCTCCATCAGCACATCGGCCTGCTGGTCTTTATTCTCTATAAGCGAGAACACCCATTCGGCCTGACGCAGATTGAGGCTCTGGAAAAGCTCCGCGATGTCGGCAGGATGAAGATCGGCCAGTTCATGCTTCACGGCCTCTTCATCATGCTCCTCTATGAGGGTTTCGATTCTCTCTATATCCTGATCTGTAAATTCCTTCACCTTTCCTCTTTTAATGAAGTTGTTTAAACTAATTTACGAATGTTTCAATATTTAAACGACGAGCCTCCAAGGAATTCTCTCAGCAGCGAGGTCGTCGGCACCTGCTCGGCCGGTATAGGCTCGAAATAGCGCAGGAAGCGCAGCAGACGGTAAGCCTGCGCGTATTCCTTTTCAGAATGGGGCACATCTCGCAGCAGCGGCTCGGCATACTCCTTCATCACCCCTATCTCGAAGATCAGCGATGAATTGAACATCGCGTCGGCATTCTCCTGGAAAGGGAAGATCCATCTCTCCTCCCCCCTGCGGACGCTCGGCCAGCGCCTGATCGTCTCCAGAGCGGAGGTATGACGGTATTTGTAATCGCGCACGATCCGACGCAGCAGACGGTTGTCGGAAGTCGAGATCCAGTTGTGGTCGTCTATGCGCAGGGTGGTCAGCGCCGAGACATACACCTTGTAGATGTCACGCTGTGGAATGGAGGCCGTAAGCTCGGGATTAAGCCCGTGAATCCCCTCTATGAGCAGAACATCATTGCTATCAAGACGCAGAGGGCGCTTCTTCTCTATCCGGCGCCCGTATTCAAAACTGTAGGTCGGGAGATTGATCTCTTTTCCCTCCAACAACTGCCGGAGGTCGGAGTTGAAGCGTTCGAGGTCGAGGGCGTGGAGATGCTCGTAGTCATAATCCCCGTTCTCGTCAAGCGGGGTATGCTCACGGTCAACGAAATAATCGTCGAGAGAGATCATCTTCGGCACTATGCAGTTGGTCATAAGCTGGATGGCCAGACGCTTGCAGGTAGTGGTCTTTCCCGATGAGGAAGGACCGGCGAGGAGTACGATTCCGGCCTCCCCTTTCTCGCGTCGGCGGGCTATGTCATCGCTTATGCGTCCCAAAAGCTTGTCGTGCATCGCCTCAGCCACATTGATGAGCGAGGCTGTCTCGCGCTCCTCTATGGCGCGGTTCAGCTCCCCGACGTTAGAGACGCGTATCACGCGGTTGAACGCAAGATAATCCGTAAAGGATTTATAGAGTTTCGGCTGCCTTACGGGGCGCATCACCTCGCCGTCCCTCACGGGGTCAGGACCCAGAAGAAGGAAACCGCCGTTAGCCGCCACTACATCGAATATCCCGATATGCCCGGTAGAGGGCGCGAGAGGACCGTAATAACTGTCGGCGAGACCGTCAAGAAGATAGTAGGTGGTATAGAGTTCATTTATGCTCTCCAGGAGCTGCACCTTGTCGTGAAGTCCCTGACGGTGGAAGACCTCTATTACATCCTTGGTGAGGCGCTCCTTTCTCTCAAATGGGATGTCGGCGGCATAAATCATACCGACACGACTTTTTATTACCGCCGCCATATCCGCATCGACCTCCACCACGCGACCCTCAGCATCGTAGAGACGACAGAAATGTCCTCCGGAAATCGAAAGTTCTATACGCAGCGTCAGCCCCGGAAAACATTCCCTGACGCTCTTATACACCATCATGCAGAGCGACCGGATATAGACATCCAGCCCCGGCCGCGAACGGCGGTCGAGAAATTCGACCTGCTTTGGCGAATATATCGGGAAATCGAGATTCTCCGTCTTGTTGTTGACCAAGGCGCAGATCGGACGGAAGTCCAGTGCGTCGCCAAGACGGGCCGCGACATCCGCCGGAGTGTCGCCTCCCGGGATGCGGACATAATCCGAAATGTTGCTGCAATATATCTCTATCTCATTTTTCATAGATGCCGGATTTATGGTTGAAAACTCTTCCGGATACCGCGAAAAACGTCCGGAAACCTCCTTTTTCCGCAAAATTAATAAAAAATCTCCATGATTTTCAATAAAAGTTTTGTCAATACGGAAAATATGCTTACCTTTGCAACGCAAAGTGCCTTAGGGCAGTTGCATTGTGGCCCATTCGTCTATCGGTTAGGACGAGAGATTTTCATTCTCTAAAGAGCAGTTCGACTCTGCTATGGGCTACCA
>JAIDPP010000266.1 GCA_029062725.1 Muribaculaceae bacterium
GCTGTCGGAGATTTACCCTCCCCCTTCTTCACTATCATATAGCGGAGACCGGAGTCTGTGGTGTAGATCTGATCGTCGGCAAGCTGCTCCGAACCTTTGAGAGCCGCGAACACTGAATCCGACACCGCCTTCTGACGGTCGGTCAGGACGGGAGCCGGGGCGTATTCATCCTCAACGGCCGCCACGGTCGTATCCGACGCTTTCGACTTGTCGCCGCCACCGCAGCTCATAAGGCCTATGGCCCCGAGAAGTATGGCCCCGAAGGCCATGAAATTCTTCTTCATTATTTTCAATATTATTTCTTGTTAACCTTGATAAGCTCTACCTCGAAGATAAGGGTGGAGTGGGGAGGAATAACCTGAGGCACACCCTGTGCGCCGTAAGCGAGGTCGCTGGGTATGAAGAATGTGTATTTCGCACCCTCCTTCATAAGCTGCACGCCCTCGGTCCAACCCGGGATAACGCGGTTGAGCGGGAATGTAGCGGGTTCGCCGCGGTTCACCGAACTGTCGAACACCGTGCCGTCGAGAAGCTTGCCGGTATAGTGTACGGTAACCTCATCCTCGGCTGTAGGCTGAGCTCCTTCGCCCTCTTTCTCCACGACATACTGAAGACCGCTCGCTGTCTCTTTCACCTCGGCGTTCTTCTTGTTCTCCTCAAGGAATTTCACACCTGCCTCGCGGGCGGCTGCTTCCGCCTTCTTGGCCAGATCCTCGAGATATTCGTTGATAAGTTTCTGAGCCTCTTCAATAGGCATCTCGGGTGTGCCGCCGTCGAAAGCGACTTTGACACCATCCTTAAAACTCTCTGAATTGATTTCCTTTACTCCCATAGCCTGCAACTGCTTGCCCATCGCAAGACCCCAGGCATAACTTAATTTATCCATTGTCTTTATAATTTTAGTAATTTCCAATTTCAATCTCTACTATTATAACGTTTTTCTCCCATTTTAGTCTAATATCAGGACAACTTTTAAGACTAATTAGAAATTATAAGTAACCCGCGGAAATTAATTACCATACAAAACACAGGAATTTGGAATAGGGAAATCCGATGATTTTTATTATATTTGCCACATAAAATTAAATCTAACCCGCATGAAGAAATCTGTTCTGGCGCTTGCCGCCCTTTTTACACTCGCACCTTTCGCCCGGGCCACTTACTTCGAAGCCCCGGCCTGCGACAATCCTAAGGTGGAAAACCCGGATTCCACCGGTTTTACATTCACCGACGTGATTCTCATACCCACTACTCCGGTCAAGGACCAGAACAAGTCCGGGACCTGCTGGGCCTTCTCTGGTCTCTCCACGATCGAGGACAATGTGCTCAAGAACACCGGCAAGACACTCGACCTTTCCGAGATGTTCGTGGTAAGGAACGCCTATATCGACAAGGCGAAGAAATATATGCGCATGAACGGGAAAATAAACTTCGCCCAGGGAGGCTCCTTCGCCGATGTACTGGAAATGACCCGTCTCTACGGGGCAATGCCTGAAGAAGCTTACAACGGATTGAACTATGGCGAGGCTAAACATTCCCATTACGAGATGGCCGAGGCTATGGAGGCCTATCTCAATGCAGTTCTTTCAAGAGGCCAGAAGAACAGCAAACTTTCTTCAGCATGGCTTCCCGGATTCATCGGCATCCTTGACGCCTACCTCGGGAAAGTGCCCGAGACCTTCACATACAACGGCAAGAACTACACCCCGAAATCTTTCGCCAAAGAGATGGGGATTGTGCCGGAGGATTTCGAGGTATATACAAGCTACACACACCATCCCTTCTACGAGGAGTTCGTGCTCGAAATCCCCGACAACTGGCTCTGGAGCTCCTGCCGTAACGTTCCGATGGAAGAGATGAAGCGCATCTGCGACAACGCTCTCGAAAACGGTTATTCCGTGATGTGGGCCGCTGATGTATCCGAAGGAGGCTTCAAGTGGAGAAAGGGTTACGCTCTCCTCCCCGACGACAAGGATCAGAAGGATATGACCGATACCGAGCTTTCCCGCTGGGTGAAACTCGACGACAAGGAGCGCGACAACGCCAAGTTCGACATCAAGGGTCCTGTAAAGGAGAAGGAGGTGACACAGGAATCGCGTCAGACCACTTTCGACAATTACGAAACCACCGACGACCACGGAATGGTCATCGTCGGAACGGCCACCGATCAGGAGGGAAACAAATACTATAAGGTGAAGAATTCCTGGGACACCAACCAGATCTACGACGGCTTCTTCTACGTCTCTGTCCCCTACTTCCTGGAGAAGACACTCAACATCGGAGTGCATAAAGACGCCGTTCCAAAAGAGATTTCAAAGAAATTCAACTAAGCCGCGCGACGTTAATACGATAACAAGCGTTATATGGTTATACGGCTTCGGCCCGGCAGCCATATAACGCTTGTTTATTCCGGCGCCGCAGCTGAATGATTTAAATACGACGAGACAAATGCAAGTAAAGGCAAAGAAACAATTGGGTCAGCACTTCCTTAAGGATGAGGAGATCGCCCGCCGCATAGCGCAGACAATCTCCGGACCCGAGCTCCCGGAACAGGCACGCCGGTGGGCCGGAATACCTATCCTCGAGATAGGACCCGGAATGGGAGTGCTCACAAAATACCTTATGGATTCGGGCCGGGAGCTGAAAGCCGTGGAACTGGATTCCGAATCGGTGACATTCCTATCCAAAGTATATCCCAAGCTCGACGTGATCGAGGGCGACTTCCTCAAGATGGATCTTGAACAGGTATATCCCGGGGAATTCGCGCTCATCGGAAACTACCCCTATAATATCTCTTCGCAGATATTCTTCAAGGTGCTCGATTACCGCGAGAAAATTCCCGTCGTGGCCGGTATGCTCCAGAAGGAAGTGGCGGAAAGAATCTGCTCCGGCCCCGGGTCGAAGGTATATGGCATCCTGTCTGTTCTGCTCCAGGCTTGGTATGACTGTCGATATCTGTTCGACGTCGAGCCGTTCGTCTTCGCGCCGCCGCCAAAAGTGAAAAGCGGTGTTTTGCTGCTTACCCGCAACTCACGCACCGAACTCGGCTGCGACCCTGCACTGTTCAAGAGCGTTGTCAAGACATCCTTCGGTATGCGCCGAAAGACGCTGCGCAATTCCCTCGCCTCCATGATAAGACCCGGCTCGGAAGCCTCTGAACTGGAGATACTTTCCGAACGTCCCGAACGCCTCAGCGTCGAACAGTTCATCGACCTCACCAACGCCATCAAGGCGCAGTCGGGAAAGGGGGAATAAGGACGCGACCTCAAGTGAACCCGGGGAGGAGCGAAAGAAAAGATTTGCATATTATTGATTTTATTGCTAACTTGCATGATATTTAACAAGCAATGCTATAAAATCACTATTATGCAAGATTCAGACCACTTTTATTCCCCCGAGGAATCGACTGTAAAGTCGCGCCTTCTGCAACTCCTGAAGCAGAAACGCATGAGCCAGACGGAATTTGCCCGCCTGATGGGTGTTTCCCCGACCTATATAGGAGCAATGCGCCGCTCGATTCCAGACGCGAGGATGCGCCGTCTCCTCGAGATCTTCCCCGACCTTAACCGCGACTGGCTTCTCTTCGGAGAGGGAGAGATGCTCCTCGAAGAGGAGGAGGCGGAGATCGACGACAGCTATCTCGTCCCCCTGCTTCCGGTGAAGGCCTTTGCCGGCAATCTCCAGAGCTGGGCCACCGGCGTGGAGCTGCGCAATTGCGAGAAAGTCGTGTCACCGGTAAAGGGTGTGGATTTCGCAATACGGATCTCCGGAAACAGTATGGAGCCGGAATTTCAGAACGGTTCCATCCTCTACATCAAACGCATCAACGGCCGGGCCTTCATCCCCTGGGGCAACCCTATGGTAATCGATACCGAGAACGGTGTCGTGGTGAAGGCCGTATATCCCTCGGAGCAGAACGCCGGATATGACAGCGACGGTTATATAATTGCTAAAAGCTACAATCCCGCCTACCCTCCGTTTAAAATTCCGGTGGAGAGCATCTACAGCCTCTACAGGATTCTTTCATCCACCAAGCAATATTCAACCATGTAAATCCCCTCGTAACATGCAGAAGACCCTGAATCCAGTGATCAGAAAGAAGATACGCGACGCCGTGGAACGGAGCCGCCTCGAAGGGCGCCCGCTGGCGGTCCTTTTCGTCTGCCTCGGCAACATCTGCCGCTCCCCTGCCGCCGACGGAATAATGCGCAAGCTCGCCGAAGAGGCCGGCATGAAGGAGAAGTTCCTTATCGATTCCTGCGGTTTCTACGGAGGCCACGCCGGCGACCTCCCCGACCGGCGTATGCGCACGGCCGCTTTGCATCGCGGATATCACCTCGACCACCGTTCCCGTACCATCCGGACAATAGATTTCGATAATTTCGACCTCATCTTCGGAATGGACCAAGCAAATATCGACGACCTGCGCCGGGTCACCCCTACTTTGGAGGCGGAGGAAAAGATAATCCCTATGGCGGCGCTCGCCCTGAATCATCCCGAGGCCGATGTGGTTCCGGATCCTTATTGGTCGGGAGCCGACGGTTTCTATCTGGTCCTCGATCTTCTTGAGGATGCCTGCACCATTCTTCTTGATGAAGCTAAAGATTCAGGCCTATGAGAAAGTTAGCTTTTACCCTTATCCTCCTTTTAGGATTCATCTCCGGCTCTGCGACCTTTACTCCCCTCCCCCCCGAACTCGACGGATCCATGATGCCTTACGATTTCGAGGCGGAGGATTCCCTGCTGATTCCGGAGGGCTACACCCCTGTCCATATCAGTTACGTAGCGCGCCACGGAGCCCGTTACCTTTCGTCGCCAAAGAAGACCGAAAAGATTGAGCGTGCCCTTGAGAAGGGTGCCTCGGAAGGGATCCTTTCCGTTGAAGGGGAGAAATTCCTCGCGTTCCTGAAGGAGATCACGGCCGTTTCCAAAGGCCGCTGGGGACTTCTTTCGGAGGTAGGCATAGCCGAGCAGCGGCGGCTCGGTTCATTTATAGGAAATTCATTCCCGGAACTGCTCAAGCGGGGAAAGGCCGTCTCGATCTCGACTTTCGTGCCGAGAGTGATAATGACCATGTATGAGTTCAATCATTCGTTGGAGATTCCGAATCATCAGCTTGAACTTTTCACATCTTCGGGGCATCAGAACGACTCCCTTCTCTACTGCTTCGCCACTTTCAGGGATTACAGCGGTTTCCGGGAGTCGGGGGCATGGGTGAATATCTATGATTCATACGTCGGGACGCATGTCTCCCCCCTCCCTGCGGGGCGTCTTTTCAAACCGGGCACCGAGAATGATACAAAGCGGCTGCTTGATCTGACTATGGAAATGTATGGCGTGCTGCAAGGAAACCGCGCCGCCTCCCTTCCGGCTCCCACCACCGAATGGTTTTCCGAGGAGGAATACCGGCAATGCTATCTGGCGTCGAATCTGAAGCATTACCTGCGCAACACCCCCAATCTTATCGACCCTTGGTGCGCACCTGCCACTTCAATGCTTTTAGAGCGTATTATTTCAGACGCCGACAAGGCGCTGGCCGACGGCGACACACCATTCAACGGCTATTTCGGCCATTGCGAAACGCTCCTGCCGCTGCTGGCAGTCATGAATATTCCGGGATGCTATCTGCGGACGTCGGATTATTCCTCGGTGGAGTCGCATTGGCGACTTCAGGAGATCTCTCCCCTGGGAGCTAACCTCCAGCTTATTTTCCTGCGTAAGGGAAACAGGGTCCGCACCGCCGCTACCGGGGAGGTCTCGGTGATGGTCCGGCTCAACGGACGCCATATCGCTCCCTATCCGGGGGCTCCGAAGATTGTGACATGGAAGGATCTTAAAGATTACTGGCTCCGACGCATAGCTTCGTTCTCTCGGCCGAAAGCGAAGATCCTGTAATCTTTTACGGCAGCTGAAGCTGCCGACCCAATAATATGACGGCGTGTCAAAACTTTGAATTTTGACACGCCGCCTTACTTATGGATGGCGAGGGACCCGGCCGGAATGACTCGGCCGGAAGCTATGACACACCTTTACGACGACGGCGATGTGGCTTCTCATTTATCACTACAGCTCCGCCATACAGGGCCAGAAGCAGAGTCTTGACCACGTATGCCACCCCGGTAGTGAAGAAACTGTCGGCAAGGATACCCGCGCCGTAAAGCACACCTGCGAAGAGTAGATATAGCCCCATCCTCTTCAGATGATAATCGATAGGGTAATACTTACGTCCCAAGAAATAAGATACCACCATCACGGCGAAATAGCTTATCAGGGCTGCCCATGCGGAACCCATATAGCCTCCCGGAATACCGATTGCCTTGACAAGCCAGATATTGAAGACCAGCATCAACACGAAGCAGAGAAGCGACATGTACATACCCCATTGCGTCCGGTCGGTCAGCTTATACCAGAGTGAAAGATTGAAGAAAACTCCGAAGCAAAGCTCCGCCAACATAAGAACCGGCACCACATCCAGCCCCTCCCAATAGCCGGGAGATATGAAATGCTTCAGCAACGGAAGATAATACATCACTCCCAAATAGATGAAAAAACCGAAGATGACGAAAAACTTCATTGCGTCGCTGTAGGCCTGTTTCTTGCTTTCCCCCTCTCCTCTTGCCTGAGAAAAGATGAATGGCTCGTAGGCGTAGCGGAAAGCCTGGGTGAACATAACCATTACGATCGCTATCTTCATGTTGGCGGCGTAGATGCCGACCATCGTGTCGGCCGCGGCTCTCTCCCCCGGGAAGAGGTAGGGAATCACCATCTGCCCCATATTCTGGCTCATGATCCCCGCTATCCCCAGAATCAGAAGAGGCCAGCTGTAGCGCAGCATATTCTTCAGCAGCGACCCGTCAAACCGGTAGTCGCGGCCGATAAGCTCCGGAAGAAGCGCAAGAAGCACGCAGAGCGTCGAGAGGATGTTGGCCACAAATATCCAGCCGATTCCGAAAGAGGCGCCTCCTAAAGGCTCGTAGAACCATCTGACCGCGCCGGGCGCATGCTTCATAATCGAAGGGCACGCGAGGAGGAAGAAGAGATTCAGTCCTATGTTGAGCCCGACGTTCATCAGTTTTATCCCGGCGAAGCGCCATGCCTTCTTCTTATAGCGCAGATAAGCGAAGGGAAGGTTGGTGAAAGCGTCGATGGCTACGGTCGTACCCAGTATCCAGACATAGGAGGGATGCGCCGGCACATGCAGCGCCGATGAGACCGGAGATAGGAACACGCTCAGCAAAGCGATAAAAAGAAGCGACGTGGCGCCCACGGAGATAAGCGAAGTCGTATATACCTTTTCAGGATCCTCCTCCTTGTTGGCGAAACGGAAGAAGCCCGTCTCCATGCCGTAGTTGAGGATCACGAGCATCACGGCCGTGAAGCTGTATAGGAAACTGACAACGCCATATTCCTCGGCAACGAAGAGGTAAGTATATAGCGGCACGAGACACCAGTTGAGGAAGCGGCCTATGATGCTGCTCAGGCCATAGACGGCTGTCTCTTTTGCCAAAGATTTGATTCCTGCCATGATTTCGGGTGGTGAGTTCTGCCGGAGGGCTCCGACGGAGGTTATGGATTATTCTTCATCGAAGAGGGAGGATTGGGTCGGTTTCTGAATCCGGCCGAGGTGGCGGTAGGCGAGCTCCGTGACCTCGCGCCCGCGGGGGGTGCGCTTCAGGAAACCCTCCTTTATCAGGAATGGCTCATAGACCTCCTCGATTGTGCCGGGATCCTCGCCGATTGCCGTGGCGATCGTGGAAAGACCTACCGGGCCTCCCTTGAATTTGTCGATGATCGTAAGGAGTATCCTGTGGTCGATCTCATCAAGACCGTAACGGTCGATGTTGAGGGCCTCGAGGGCATGACGTGCGATCTTGAGGTCGATCTTGCCGTCGCCTCTCACCATTGCGAAGTCGCGCACGCGGCGGAGAAGCGCGTTGGCGATACGCGGCGTGCCGCGGCTGCGGAGCGCTATTTCAAGAGCCGCCTCCTCGTCGATGCCGATACGCAGCAGACGTGCCGACCGCTTCACGATACCTTTCAGCGTCTCGTGGTCATAATACTCGAGATGGCAGTTGATGCCGAATCTGGCCCGCAACGGGGCCGTGAGCGCGCCGCTGCGTGTGGTGGCGCCGATAAGGGTGAAAGGAGCGAGGGTGAGCTGCACGCTTTTCGCCCCAGGCCCCTTGTCGAGGAGGATGTCGATGCGGAAATCCTCCATAGCCGAATAGAGGTATTCCTCCACTATGGGATGCAGACGGTGGATCTCGTCAATGAAAAGCACGTCATGGTCTTCGAGACTCATGAGGATTCCCGCCAGATCGCCGGGCTTGTCGAGCACCGGACCCGAAGTGACTTTGAAACCGACTCCCAATTCGTTGGCCACGATATTGGAGAGTGTGGTCTTTCCAAGACCCGGAGGGCCATGCAGGAGCGTATGGTCGAGGGCCTCGCCGCGCAGACGCGCCGCCTGCACGAAGACCCGGAGATTATCGATAATCTTATCCTGACCGCTGAAATCATCCAGTGTCAGCGGGCGCAGGGCTTTCTCGACATCCTTCTCGAATCCGTCAGGACGCTGTTGTCCTTCACGTATATCGTATTCTTCTTGCATTGTTTCGATGATGAATGTTTCCCGGATGAATTATGAGGGCTGTGTGTCCAAAGATTCCGGGGAGAGATTTAGAATGGCAAAGTTAATCAAATTCGGCGCAATCGGCAATTATCCGGGCAAAAAAAACGGGAATCCGGCCTTACACGACCGGACCCCGAAACATCAAGGTTACGAAAAGGTGATTTCTATAATCATGACCCGCTATCACCCGGGTCACTCCCCCCCTTTTCTTCTCCTCACTTTAACTGAATCTTGTACTTAGTTTTCTATCTTAGCATGATAAGACTCCGACATTAGCTCCTATCGGGCGTCTTCACCTATATATACAATCCGGAGTGTTTTTTGGTTCAACAATTTGTATCCGAATCATCCCGATATATTTCTTCCCTCCCCGGATATAGACGCTCCCGGGGGTGGGATTCGATACACGACGGCCATGTAGGTCGAAAATTTCTTCGCCCGGGGTATTCGCCGAAATTTCTCCCACACATGCAAGCGAGGAAAGCAATTCCTCATTCTCATAGATTATATTTCCATCAGAATCCGAAACCCTCAATAGACTCTCCCAACGTTTGGTTAAACCGGAGGAGACATTAGCAAACTGTGGGAAAGGCAACAGACCCTGAATATTGCCCAACCCTTCTATATTTCTGTAGGGTTTATCCTCATTATAGTAATTCCCTTTTACATAGAAATCCTGATATGAAAAGTTGTTACTTTTATAATCCATCTCGCCGGTCGAGACAATCTCTACATCAAAGAAGAAATAGGTATGGTCACACATATCATCGAAGCCCGGATAAATTGATTTATCCCCTTTCTTCAGATTGAAGTCATAAAGGAGGATCTCATTCTCTGTTGTAGAATCCCCCTTCTCAGGATTCATCGGGTATGGAACACCCCCTTCAATTCCATCTCCACAATAAAGGAATACTTTATTATCCTCCTCTCTCATATAGGCGACGGGCGACGAGTCGCTGTTACGGAAGACATTATATTCAATGCCGTTAAACTCATGCGTCCCATCAAAATGATAACCCTCCTGTACAAAGCCATAAGGCTCGCCGTAATTATTACCATGCTCATAATAATCCCAAAATCGACCTTCGACTACGGTCCGGTTCTCAGCCGACTGTAAATCGCCAACTAAGAATATCAATATCATTAGAAACACTATTTTTTTCATCATAAATCTCTTTTTGGTAAAATGAAAATAGTCTCTTTACTCGATAGACAAAAGTATAGACCACAAATAAAGAAAATCCACTGAAATAATACGCTGAATGGAAGCATATCATAAGAATAATATTTATCAGCCGATTGTAGGATTGTTGTTTATCCGCTGATTATAGAAATACTGATTACCAGCCTATTGCATGAATACTATTTATCAGCCTATTGTAGGGACGCACCACGGTGCGTCCGCGGTCAGAAGGAGAATATGACTCATCCCGGACGCTCCGTGGAGCGTCCCTACATTCAGTCCGATTCATTATGGCTTCGATAAATATACCTCCTCATTATTTCCAGATATACTTCTTCCCGCCTCTGATATATACACTCCCGGGGGTGGGATTCGATACACGACGCCCATGTAGGTCATAGAGAGGCAGGTTGGTATCCGAGGGCAACTTTGAAACGATACCATTCTCTATTCCGGCATCCTTTATATATTTCGGATCAAGATAAAGATTCTCCCCATCCTTATCAACTACTTTATAGAGAACCGGAACCCCCGGTAAATCAAACATACTGGAAATATCCGGTATCGATAATGCTGCCGGACAGATAAAGAACCCATACCATGCTCTCATTGCAGGAACATAACTTTCAGGCTCACCGGAATATGATCCTATACCCTCCGCTATTCTCATTTCCCCCCAGCACCATTTAACACCGTCTCTCCTTATCTGTTTTAATTCATAAACTTCAACCTCGTTTTCGGTCTCAATTCCGGTAGGAAGATTGAGCTTGTTTTTCCATGAAACCCATAACGGTCCGGCCGGCGTAAAAATATCGTAAACGGGATCCTTTTCAAAATCAATATTCATTCCGGTCCAAGGCCATTCGTAGGAATCATCTTCCGAATAATTGAAATCATATAGCAGAAATTCCGTCTGATGTTCCGGATTCCAGGTAGGATCGACATCCCACCAATCTCTTGTCCACAAAACATCACCATACCAATATCCTAAAAAGTATGATAAGATATACTGCTCGTTTGTCGGTTTATCTCCTATTGTCTCTGACAATTCAAGATTAGGACGGATATATACCCTACTCTCTTCCTCCTTGAGATGACACAACGGCACATCCAAGACAGGTCGCTGTAGGGAGTCGAGTGCATAACAAGGAGTCCAACCATCTACAGGATCCGTTAGAGTTAAACCTAATATTACTGTGTCATTCCCCTTATTATAGGCGATATGGCTCCTATACCACCAAGTCCGTCCCGGCTCCACTAACTTGGAATATGCCGATTCTGCCTGCGAGATGCCTCCCGATAGAATAAGTGTCATCAAAAGTATAAGTATTCTCGTTTTCATATTTTTTAGTTTTAAAATCTCTTCTATTCGGCAAATTATCCAACCCAATAGCCTGAAACTAATACTAGACCACTGATTCCGAACCGATGGTAGGAATAATGATTACCAGTCGATTGTAGGATCACTGTTTACCACTTTATTACATAAATACTTATTATCAGCCTATTGTAGGGACGCACCACGGTGCGTCCGCAGTCAGAAAGGGTAAACTCTGATACGCCCCGGACGCTCCGTGGAGCGTACCTACATTCAGTCCGATTCATTATGGCTTCGATGAATATTCCTACTCATTACCTCACGATATATTTCTTCCCTCCCCTGATATATACACTCCCGGGGATAGGATTCGATACACGGCACCCATGTAGGTCATAGAGAGGCAGGTTGGTATCCGAGGGAAACTCTGAAACGATACCATTCTCTATTCCGGAATTTTTTAGAAATTCGGGATCAATGTAAAGGCACGTGCCATCAGAATCTATCACCGAATGAAGAACCGGGATTTCTGGGCTTCTAAGTCCTGATACTGCCACCATACATATTGACATAGGCGCTATGAAAAAGCCACTCCAGGTTATCATATCCTCCACATACGATGCCACAATGTTCCATGATCCATTACGCGTTATCCCGAGTCCCTCCTGAATCTTGATATTTCCGGTATAACTCCATTCTCCTGATGACCATGATTTCTCATACTGTTTAAGAGTGTATGTCTTGACCGTTTTCTTCTCTGAAAGTCCTGTATGAACCGTCTCTTCTTGAATAGCCATTATCTTAGGAGCACCCTTTAAACATTCATTTTGTTCCCAATAGGGAGAGAAATCAGTAGATACTCCCGACCACGGCCAATCATAACAATCTCCCACATCATAATTGAAGTCATAAAGAAGGAATTGTGTAAGGCCCTCCGGATTCCACGTAATATGAGTATCCTCTCCATCCCAGATGGTAAACCTATAATAATCTCCATACCAATATCCTAAGAAAAGCGAGAGTATGAACTGTTCATTAGTCCGGTCTTGGTAATCCGGTACAGGAAGGTGAAGATTCGGCCGTATCTCTACTCTTCTGTTCTCCTCCCTGAGGTGACACAACGGCACATCCACCACTTTTTGATTCAGAGAATCCAACGCATAGCATGGGCTCCACCCTTCGGAATCGGGACGGTCAATGGTCAGACCCAAGATCACCTTCTCACTTCCACCCTCCGCAGACATCCAGCTCCAATACCACCAAGTCCGTCCCGGCTCCACTAACTTGGAATATGCCGATTCTGCCTGCGAGATGCCTCCCGATAGAATAAGTGTCATCAAAAGTATAAGTATTCTCGTTTTCATATTTTTTAGTTTTAAAATCTCTTCTATTCGGCAAATTATCCAACCCAATAGCCTGAAACTAATACTAGACCACTGATTCCGAACCGATGGTAGGAATAATGATTACCAGTCGATTGTAGGATCACTGTTTACCACTTTATTACATAAATACTTATTATCAGCCTATTGTAGGGACGCACCACGGTGCGTCCGCAGTCAGAAAGGGTAAACTCTGATACGCCCCGGACGCTCCGTGGAGCGTACCTACATTCAGTCCGATTCATTATGGCTTCGATGAATATTCCTACTCATTACCTCACGATATATTTCTTCCCTCCCCTGATATATACACTCCCGGGGATAGGATTCGATACACGGCACCCATGTAGGTCATAGAGAGGCAGGTTGGTATCCGAGGGAAACTCTGAAACGATACCATTCTCTATTCCGGAATTTTTTAGAAATTCGGGATCAATGTAAAGGCACGTGCCATCAGAATCTATCACCGAATGAAGAACCGGGATTTCTGGGCTTCTAAGTCCTGATACTGCCACCATACATATTGACATAGGCGCTATGAAAAAGCCACTCCAGGTTATCATATCCTCCACATACGATGCCACAATGTTCCATGATCCATTACGCGTTATCCCGAGTCCCTCCTGAATCTTGATATTTCCGGTATAACTCCATTCTCCTGATGACCATGATTTCTCATACTGTTTAAGAGTGTATGTCTTGACCGTTTTCTTCTCTGAAAGTCCTGTATGAACCGTCTCTTCTTGAATAGCCATTATCTTAGGAGCACCCTTTAAACATTCATTTTGTTCCCAATAGGGAGAGAAATCAGTAGATACTCCCGACCACGGCCAATCATAACAATCTCCCACATCATAATTGAAGTCATAAAGAAGGAATTGTGTAAGGCCCTCCGGATTCCACGTAATATGAGTATCCTCTCCATCCCAGATGGTAAACCTATAATAATCTCCATACCAATATCCTAAGAAAAGCGAGAGTATGAACTGTTCATTAGTCCGGTCTTGGTAATCCGGTACAGGAAGGTGAAGATTCGGCCGTATCTCTACTCTTCTGTTCTCCTCCCTGAGGTGACACAACGGCACATCCACCACTTTTTGATTCAGAGAATCCAACGCATAGCATGGGCTCCACCCTTCGGAATCGGGACGGTCAATGGTCAGACCCAAGATCACCTTCTCACTTCCACCCTCCGCAGACATCCAGCTCCAATACCACCAAGTCCGTCCCGGCTCCACTAACTTGGAATATGCCGATTCTGCCTGCGAGATGCCTCCCGAAAGAATAAGTGTCATCAAAAGTATAAGTATTCTCGTTTTCATTTCATCTCTCCTTTATGATTGTCAATTTGGTTCCCTTGGAAATTGTGCTCCCCTTTTCAATTGAGACACTGCTGTGGGTCTCTATTTCAAGATGCCCCTTATTGGTGATGCTGCAATCACTCATCGATACCGAACGGTGAGGCTTTATCTTTAGTTTTGAGCCTTCATTCAATTCCAGTTTACCTCCGACAGTCACCTTATCAAGAGCCTCGATTGTAACCTCCTTATTCGCGCTAATCGAAACAGATATTCCACCTTTTGAAGAGTCTCCTCCAAATCTTGTCTTACCCATGAACCAATAATTATTATCATTTACGGTTAATCCTGATATCAGAGTCGGATGCAGAAAAGGCAGCATGTCAGAACGGAAATTCAGCATTGTGGAGTTTCTTTGCTCTCCAACATTAGAGTAACCACTTATCTTTCCAATTCCAGCCATTGTGTTAGAGGAAGCAAAGGAATTCATAGCATACCAAACCTGTGATGTTGAAGATATTGATTCAGGCTTAAATTTACCATTGACATCACTCTTATAAGGCTGATTTATCCATAAGGGGACAAGAGGATCGCCGTTTAGGCAAAAGGTAGTTATCAAGTATTTATTATTCGGCTTACTTAGTGACAACTCACTTAATCCAGTATTTAGTATTTCTGCAGAATAGCCCACCTGAATACCTGATTCTCTTCTACTAATGCAATCTTGAATTATTACCTCATTCAGCCAAGAACTCTCATCTATCAACCCAGAACCCGTATTACCCAAGAAAGCAATCCCTCCATAATCCTTCCCTAATATGAAAGATTGGGCAAAGTTGTAGCTTCCCCTATTATAGCCTAATTCAGCCAATAAACAGGACATTGATACCGTCCAACAAGGATAATTCTTATTATTCCAATTATCCAACCCATTATTATTTTCAGGTTGTAACCACCCACGATGACTATCCAAAGCATTGACGCCATACGTAACTTCATCATCTTCTTTATAATATGTTCCTATGCCTGAATAATGACCGTGCGTCCTCCAATCAACAAATCCCCATAAACCTGAATTTAAACTTATAATTGCCTGAGATCCATAGTAAGGTCCATTAAGGGCATCTGAATCTACTTTTAGATTTTTAAAATTAGTTACATACGATTCCTTGGAATAAGAGTCGTACCTTTTTTTCATTCGAGAATCATAGCCTAAGAGTACATAAGCATCGTCAAGATATGAAAGATTCATATTGTTAGTATTAAACTCATACTGCAACATCTTGTTAATGTAATTATCTATTTCCTCATAGGTACTGCATGTAATCCTTCCTACATTCAAATCATAACCGAAATCATTAAGCTCTTGTGAATATGGATACCTTCCCGTTGGATTGGTCCATTTAGCAGTCAAATTCCTAAAATAGAAATCACTTATGTAATCCTCATGTTCACGCATCCATCTTCCCGGCAGTTTTTCATACGGACCGGCGAGCAGCACATACTCTGTTCCTAAAGAGGAGTAGGCATAACGGAGAAAGGCTCGGATTTTTCCGGCTTCATCATTATATCCCGACTCCACATCGCCGGCGGCAAAACGGCTGTCGGCTAATATATCCTCCACGCAGAATATCCTCGTGGAGAACCCGCGCATACGTCGGAGAGCCGCAAGACGTTCAAGAGAACCGGCCAAAGCCTTGGTGGTGATAATCGCAAAGGTGGCTCTCTCACTTTGGCTGACAACCGCCGCCATCGGGCGCGAGCCTAACGCCGGCATGGCATTGGCCTCCACATCTTCGGGATTGACAACAGATTCCCGTGCGCGCGACATGGCCGACTCTTGAGTCTCGGCATAGCGTGGTATCAACAGCGTGCCGAAGGAAGAGGCGTCGTGTCTCCATGAAACTGCGACCTCTATCTCCGTAGCAAGCTCGACGGCGTTGGAAGCGACATTCCATACCACCGGGCAAAGACTGACGGATAGAGTCCGGTTAAATCCCCCGATTGTCGTGACTCCATCTATAGAGGCTGACACCTGTCGCCTTACTTGAGTCGCTTTGGTAATATCGAGATGCACGAAGTCTATCAATGCGGCATTGATCGAGGTCGGTACAGGATACTGGGCAGGCATCGGAAGCCCGCTTATGGGAAAAATCTCGCTTTCCTTTACCGCGGTGGTAATCGTGAAATCCACCGCGTCGTTGGGAACGGATATATTGATCCCTTCACAAGGTAGATCAGGCTCTCCCGGTTCTCCTGAATTTGGAAGATGTCCGAGTCCTATCTCTGTGTAGAGAGTACCCTCCTTTTCAAGTGAGACAAGCCGGAGATCTCCTGCCGAATAATGGAAAGTATGCCGGTAGGAATCGGCTCCTTCCGCCTTTCCGGCAAACAGCATCAGAAAGACTATGATGATCGTGGTATATATACTTTTGGTCATAAACAGTAGGAATTAAAGCAGATGTATGATTACTAAAAATTTCATTGAATTGTCCCCATTACGTATGGGAAACACTTTTCAGTAACTGTTTACTCCGTCAGAATCATTCGTTTAGTATCTGCCTCGTTACCGTCCACGATAAGGGAATAGAGATAGATTCCGGGCTGAAGGGTATTGGCCGATATGGTTACCGCCACTTCTCCGCGGTCGGAGACGGGAAGTCGGTTCTGCTGACGCCCGTTTAGGTCGTAGATACAGATGAAGGCCTCGCGGATACTTTCGGGAATATGGCAGCGGATCTCGGTGGTGTCGCGGAAGGGATTGGGACGGTTCTGCATCAAAATGACCGATTCCCCATACATCTCCTCTACCGTTGCCATACCCTTCACTTTGCGGTCGGCGCCTTGGAGCGCGGCTATTATCTTCTCCTGCTCTGCTACCGTAGCCTTCAGGTCTTTATACGCATCTACGAGCAGAGGGATGAATCCGGTATAATCTACCGACAGCATCCCCTCTTCATCCTCATATACGAGTTCGGGGAGAATCTCACGTACCTCCTGGGCGAGGAATCCGAAGGAGCGGCGTCCTGAATCTGCGGAAGCGGCAGATTTTTTTGTCGCCTCTTCGCCGGAAGAGAGATTGAGATTAAGATTATAGCTTACAGGAGTCAGCTCATCCAGGAGGGACCCCATATTCTCCATCGATTCGATATTGCTCTTATAGCGAGCGTCGGAAGAGGTCAGGAAAGCCGTGGCCTTTACATTTATATTAAAAGTAAAGACGGGATCGGCAGTAGTAATAATGGGAGGGGCATAGGAAAAGATCCGTCCGTCGGAAGAGTTATAGTAGATACCCCCCTTCCCTACCATATAAAGCGAGCCATATTTACGTGTGGGGCTTTCTGTGAACGACGCTTCCTGAAACATCACATCCCTTCTTCCGCCAAAAGCGATTGTACCTCCGGAAAGATTCTTGTTATTAGTACCTAAAATGGAGATTGTGGTTGTCGTATCATTTACCTGCGGTATCACTCCGGGATTAATTACGACATGAGGACTGACAGAATTTGATGAAGTGGGAACGACCTGCGAATTAGCCGTCCAGTCGCCGGCCTGGATATGGCCGTTGGAGAGGACACGAAGCTGTGCATCGAGACCGAGGGAGAGGGCAAGTAGTCCGGAAAGAGATAGAATGAGTCTTTTCATGAGTCTTCAAAATTAAAGTTAATAATATGTGGCTTATTTCCAATTAAAGTTCCAACATGCCATAGAATGTGGTACCTGTGTCAGCCGTACATTCAATCGTGCATTCACCTGTTAAGCCGGATATCTCCATCACAGGATTCTCAGAGGTAACGATATCCGCAAGATTCTCCTCCTCGTTATAGATTATCACGCTGACCGAAACAATTCCATCGGGCAAAGTAAATTCTATCTCGGAATCGGAGTAGGCACAGTGAATGAAAATCCTTGCAGGAGCATTAGGACGATTATGAGTGGTCTTGATAGGAGTAAGAATCACCTCCTTTGACTTAGTTGAGGTTTTAGGCCGATCCTTTGAATCAGCCGATGTAAACACCGGAAAGAGCAGGGTCAAGATAATGACCAGAAAAATTTGAATCGTTTTCATGTTTAAATAATTTATTGGTTCGCCCACAAAGTTAGTCAGATCTATAATAATCCACAAATATCAGGCGCTTTTTCATTTGTTTCTTTAAGATCATAATCCATTGGTTATCAGGAGAAGACTTCTTACTAATTTGTCTTTTTTTATTACTCCCTTTCATAGAAACAAATTTTTCCATTTCATCATCCTTCTTAGCTCCTACCTACCTCATAGCTTCTATGTATCGTTCAAACCGATCTTCACCTTTGCACCTAATTTTATCTTTTATACGTCGTTTACGATTATAGACGGCCTCAACCTTATCCTCTTTAAGAAACAGGGCTATTGTCGGGGCGCTCCAGCCCATTACTGAAAAAAGAAATAATCGGTAATCCACCTCCTTTAATCCGGGAAAATCTTTCTTAAAATCACTGATGATATTATCCATGCTTTCATCTAAATCACTTTCAAGTACCCTTATTCTCTCACTCCTACTGGAAAACTGTTCAATCATGGCAGTCATTGAGTCTGCTATTCTTCTCCTGAATGCTTTTGTATCCTTATTAGTTATGAATATCTGGCTTATTTCCTCAATTATATTATTTCGGGAAGAAAATAAAAGTTTTCTAAGAGCAACTGTCTTGGAATCCTTTTTAGCTATTATATCCTCTAACTCCTGCGCAGCAGCTACCCTACGGTCTATATCCCTCCTATGTTTTCGTCGTATTTCAATGATAATCACCGTGAAAAGTAATATTACCAGAATTAAAATAAGTCCGGACAACCATGTTAAAAGTCTCAAATTTTTAATTTTGAGTCTTTTTTCCCTATTCTGAATCTCATAACTCTCATTCATGGCAGTTGCAAGTGCCTCGTTCATTGATGCGCGTAGAATTTCATTTTCCATTGAATGAATTGTCTCCCATTCAACTAAAGCCTCCTCGTAGTTTCCACGTTCCTTAAATAAATCAGCCTTTAACTTCCGTTTCATCGGACTATCCGAAGATTCCAACCGCCCGAGCAACTCTTCTGCTTCCCGTATTCGACCTTCTGCTAATAACGTAGAACCATAATACAGGGAATCAATCTCATCTCCATATCCAGATCCTAAGACAGTTTCAAAACCTTTAAGTGCTTTATCATATTTACTCTCACGGAAATAACAGACAGATTGTAACTGATCGGCAAGATAATTTAAGTAAGAGTCCTGCATTTCACGAGCTTTCTCCTTCAACTTCCCACATATTATATTAGCCATACTATCCTGACCGTCTGAAGCGTATGCCCTTGCCAAATCAAACATAGCATATCTCGCATAAGGCTCTCTTCCACTCTTATTTATTAGATTATATTCCATTTTAGCATAATTGAGTTCGTCTGCCGAATCAAAGGTTTCATGAAAAATATCCGAAATTCCACGACACGCCATCCCCTCCCAGAATAAAGAATCACACTCCGATGCAACCTCCTGAGCCTTCTTAAAATAAATCATTGCCTTCGAATATTTTTTTTCTAAATAATACGAACGGGC
>JAIDPP010000267.1 GCA_029062725.1 Muribaculaceae bacterium
TCGCGCCCCTTCAATCAGCAACGCTGTGCGCCCTTCCTCCTCATACTTCCATTTCAGAAGGAGATCGTAAATTTTTCTTTTAAAGACACATCCTGATTTTGCCATACCTTAATTTTTTCTGCAAAATAAGTATAAAAATTTATTTGCGCAAAATCTATTTAGTTAAAACATCCTCTCAGCGCAAAATCTTTTTTTTAAAAAATATCCTATTAGCGCAAAATCTTTTCATCACACTTACAACCTAATAGACTGCCAGTGGATGACAACTGAGAACCTGAATATCTATCGGTATGAAAATGGGAAGGAGTTTTGATTTTCAGAATAAGGTATATGACATGGGTCATGTGCCTTTTATTTCTTCCCTTTTGATTCCAATTAAAATCCTTAATTTTGTAGAATAAACTGCTTTTTATGAGCGTCTAATCAAAATATTTTGCTAACTTTGCAATATCCGGTGGAGGAGAAATACCGCCGGATAAGAAAAGTGTCAAGCTTTCTTTCTCAGCTAAACGAACCGCCAATTCAATAACAACCTGAGATAGAGTGAGATTAGACGCTCTTTTTGTTTTGTAGTATCTGCTGATGCGACTATCGCTGTCGTATCTCCACATACGCAATTCAGAGGGGCAGTTTATCATGCCTTTTCTATCTGTTTACCGCTAATGGTCCGAAGTGATCCTTTATTTCCCCGGGACCGAATTTTCCGCGTGATATTTCAGCAAACTTCCGGTTTTCTCAATTCTCCTCTATCAGCTCAAACAATCTCCAGGCGCGGGCATGACGGTATGTAGCCTTGCAGCCTTTACTAACTTTCAGGATCACATCTGCATATCTATCTTTCTCATCCGGATCAAACAAAAAACTATTACATTCAAACGCCGGAGGGGTCCGGCTCAACTCGACGATCTCCTCCAGACTGTCGCAACCGCTCAATATCAATTCTCCCAGCTCCTTACCGTTAGATGGCATGGTGATACGTTTCAATCCCCGGCAATCCGAGAAAGCATACGATTCCAGATAAGTGACCGAACGCGGCACCATCACCTCCTCCAGCGCATCGCAGCAGCTGAAAGCATTCATCCCTATACCTGTCAGAGAGGCAGGGAAAATTATTCTTTCGAGCCTCCTGCAATATCCGAAACATCCGCGCTCGATCTTCACAAGCCGCGCCGGGAGCCCGACGCGTTCAAGACCTTCACAGAAATAAAAAAGATAAGCAGGAAGCCTTGTCAATCCCGATGGAAGATCAACCTCCCGTAAAGCCGCACATTCCCGAAAACATCCCTCCCCAAGTTCGCGCAAAGAGGCAGGAAGGGTTATCCTCCTCAGATTCACACAACCAAGGAAGGCATAATCTCCGATCGAGGTCAAGGAGGAGGCCGTCTCAAACCTTACCTCCGCGATATCCTCCCGGTCACGGTAAGCTCCGGCAGGAATCTCACTAATCCCACGCCCGATTACAAGCACGGAATCACACTCCTCTCCCAACGCGTAATGCGTAAGGAAGCAGAGAATGAAAAGCACAACAACGCTGACCCTGCTCATGGCACTTCCGGCTGAAACTCCGGAGGAAGAATCGCACGCGGATCCACGCTATCAACCTTCGTTATTATCACATTCTCATCTCCGCGCCAAGGCACACGTCCCTTATAACGCACATACTCCACCCGCACCGGACGGTTGGCATACTGCATCTGCCGCAGCTTTGTGGCTAACTCCTCATCCCCGATGGAGAACCTGAAATCCTGACGATATACTCTTGTCGTGTCCTTCAGCTCCTTATATGGCAGCAATACTCCCTCAAACGTTGTGAAGAGCCTGCCCCTGCGCTCGATACCCTCGACATATCCGCAAATCGAGGCCTCACGCACGTAGGGAGTGAAGAAGCGCATATAAAGCGCCACAAGCACACCCAACAGCACCGCCGCACATCCGACAAGCACCCAGAAACGCCAGTTACGTTTCCTTGGCTTCAGATGCTCCCATTCAGATTCCGGTTGCTCCCAGTATTCGGGATCATCCGGCTGATATACCGGGCCTTTCGGCACTTTCTCCTTGACAGGCTTATCCGGAACGTCCGGGCCATCGAAATAATCGCTCTTTCCGTTGTCTTCGTCGTAAAAACTCATATCTTTTATCTTATCCCCTTTGATTATTATTGACGTTGTTAAATATGATTTTCCTCTTCCTTCCTCCGTCACGGCTGATATAGATCATTGTGAAAACTCCGAGGATTATCAGCATCACGGTCTGTCCTGACCATTGAAGCATCGAGAACGCCGTCCCCTCCGCGTCGCTGATTCCATAGAGCGCCAGACCGAACATAACGGCGATATTCCACGGACCTAACCCCCCGTTGCTCGGCACTGCCCTTCCGCAGGAACATAACACCAACCCAAAAAGGCAACGCGCCAGGTCATTTGCAAAGACGGGGGTGCGGGATGAGGTTT
>JAIDPP010000268.1 GCA_029062725.1 Muribaculaceae bacterium
ATGTTAAATAGTGTTTAAACCTTTGTAAAGATTCAAACCGCCGTCTAAAACCATTTGTTTTTATTACAGAAGTTTGAAAACATCTACAAAAATATAATAAAATAGAAAATACCTTATAAAAACGATAAAATTATGAATACAGCACCTCTTAGCGGAATTAAAGTAGTGGATTTCACTGAAGTCCAGTCAGGCCCCTCATGTACACAGATGCTCGCATGGCTGGGCGCGGACGTTATCAAGATCGAACGTCCCGGCGTCGGCGACGCCACACGTAAGGAACTTCAGTTCAATCCCGACCTTCCTTCCTATTATTACCTTCAGCTCAACTCCGATAAGAAGTCGCTGACACTCGATGCAAAGACTCCCGACGGCAAGGAGATCCTCACCAAGCTCATCAAGGAGGCCGATATCTTCGTGGAGAACCTTCATCCGGGAGCTATGGATAAACTCGGTTTCTCCTGGGAGGAGGTCCATAAACTCAATCCTAAATGTATCTACGGAACTATCAAGGGCTTCCCGGTATCTTCCAAATATGCAAATCTGAAGGCTTACGAGCCTATCGCACAGGTAACAGCCGCAGCGGCCTCTACCACAGGATGGTTTGACGGCGATTACAACATCCCGACCCAATCGGGAGCGGCGCTTGGCGACTCCAACACCGGTATGCACCTTCTGATCGGTCTGCTTGCCGCCCTCTGCCAGCGCGAAAAGACAGGCGAGGGAGTATATGTATATCAGTCGATGCACAATGCCTGCCTCAACCTCTGCCGTATCAAGACCCGCGACCAGCTTACGCTCGACAAACTCGGTTACCTCACCCAGTTCCCGCAGTATCCTAACGGCAAGTTCGGCGATTGCGTTCCGCGTGCAGGCAATATCGAAGGTGGCGGCGTGCTTGGCTGGACATATAAGTGCAAGCCGGCGGGCGATATGGATTCCGCCGTTGACGCCAACAACTACGTATATGTGATCCTTCAGCGCGGTGCCAAGGATTTCGAGCTTTTCTGCAACGCCACAGGCTTCACCGACTGGCTCACCAATCCTGATTTCAACACCGCCGACGCTCGTGACCGTCACAAACAGGAGATCTACAAGCGTATAGGCGAATGGACTGCCGACAAGACCAAATTCGAGGTTACCGAGATCCTCGGCAAGGCAGGTGTGCCTGTCGGTCCGGTGCTCTCTACCAAGGAGATCATGACAGATGAGTCGCTTTACGACGGCAATACACTCGTTCGTATCAATCAGGGCGGCGAGATCGGTGAGTTTGTCACCGTCGGATGTCCTTTCACGATGTCGAACTACCAGCCTACCTACGGTCCTGCACCCGCACTCGGCCAGAACACGGAAGAGGTTCTCGCTTCCCTCGGCTACACCAAGGAGCAGATGGAGGAGTTTGCGAAGAACGGCACTACCAAACCGCTTGCTGACGGCAAGATGTAATCAAGAGGTGTCAGAGATTATGTATTAAACCGGATTAAATTATGGAAAATACGAATAAACCGGCCGCTCCGGAATTTCCGGAGCAGGTGACCGGAATGTATATACTCGCCCAATCGCTTAAAAGGCTGGGTATTCAGGATGTTTACGGCCTTGTCGGCATACCTGTGACGGAGGCGGCTTACGCAATGCAGAAGATCGGAATGAATTTCTACGGTTTCCGTTTCGAGCAGCAGGCGGGAATGGCGGCCGCCACCCACGGTTATCTGACCAAGACTCCGGGAGTGCTTCTCACGGTATCTTCCCTCGGGTTCCTTAACGGCCTTACCGCCACGGCCAATGCGACGGTGAACTGCTACCCTATGATTCAGATTTCGGGCGCGAGCGATCCTACGATGGTTGATATGAATTTAGGCACCTACGAGCAGCTCGACCAGCTCAACACGGCTCGTCCACTCGTGAAGGCGGCTTTCCGATGCAGCCACGCCAAGGATATCCCGGCGGCTGTGGCCCGTGCCTACCGCGCGGCGGTCAGCGGGCGTCCCGGCGGTGTCTATATCGATATGACCACTCCGGCGCTGGGCGAAGTGATGAACCGCTCGGAAGCTGAGAAACTTTTCTTCACTCCCGTGGATCCGGCGGCTCCTGTAGTTCCGAACAAGGAATCTGTGGAGCGTGCCGTCGAGCTCCTTCTCTCGGCCAAGAAGCCTGCTATCCTTCTCGGAAAGGGTGCGGCCTACGCGCAGGCTGAGGATAAGATCAAGGAATTGGTCGAGACCTATAAGATCCCTTATCTCTCGATGTCGATGGCCAAGGGTCTGCTCCCCGACAACGGCGAGCTGAGCGCCCTTTCCTGCCGCTCGACTATCATGGAGGAGGCCGACGTGGTGATGGTTATCGGCGCGCGTATCAACTGGATGCTCTCTTTCGGCAAGGGGAAATGGAATCCCGCCGGAAAATTCATCCAGCTCGATGTGGAGCCGGAGGAGATCGACCGCAACGTGCCTGTAGCGGCTCCTGTAGTCGGAGACATCAACGAATCGCTCGACGCCATTTTAGCGGCGCTGAAAGGTAAGAGCATGAGCACCGATCCCGCATGGATTCCGGCTCTGCAGAAGGAGAGCGCGGTGAAGAACGCCAAGTTTGTGGCCCGTCTGACGGATGCGGCCAAGGTTTCACCGATGACCCACTGGAGCGCGCTGGCGGCTGTCAAGCCGGTGCTCGAGGCAAATCCGGACGTGATATTAGTCAACGAAGGAGCCAATACCCTCGACGATACCCGCGATTCAGTCGATATGTTGCTGCCGCGTCACCGTATCGACTGCGCCACATGGTCGATCATGGGTATGGGAATGGGATCGATGATCGGCGCCGCCGTAGCCACCGGCAAGAGCGTTGTGGCTGTGGAGGGCGACTCCGCCTTCGGCTTCTCGGGTATGGATTTCGCCACTGCCTGCCGCTACAAACTGCCGGTGACTGTAGTGATCTTCAACAACGGAGTTATCTACAACGGTATCGGCGGGAATCCCGGCGGCGGTTCTGCCCCCGCACCGACCACTCT
>JAIDPP010000269.1 GCA_029062725.1 Muribaculaceae bacterium
ACTCCGAATATCCGTATCGTCCCTTTCTCACTTGTAATTACCGGTATGGTTTTATCCTCAAAAACAGTTTTGACCGCCGAAGCCGGAGCCTGCCATATAATCTCATGGCCGTTGACAACCTTTTCCAGGCGTGAGCTAAGACCATCGACACCAAAGACATTGAATATCAACCCGTTTGTGGATGAGATTCCCCGAATCCATTGACCAGTTCCGCAAAGTTGACTTTCAGACCCGGGAATCGCCTTAGAATACACTTCCATCTCCATTATCTCAAGGCCGGGATTGGAAGGATCCGGCTTAATGTCCACACATTTCATAAGTCTTTCCCATTTGCCCAATCCCCATATCTCGGCAGTATCGCCGGGATTCAGGCCGAAGTCATAGAGCAACCGCCATTCATCGGTGTCGTTTGTCTCCTTATAATAGACCTTCTCCCTTTCTTTACGGATGTACCCACCGCAATCCTCCTTCTGGGAATCCTCGTATTTCGTGCTGATTTCAAAATAATCCGGATCATTATCATCCTCTCTTGAGGAAAGCGTATAGACCACTGTCTTACAAGGAAGTCCCGGCTCATGCGTTCCTACCTCAGACGTGATCCACTGCGTGCCGTCACGATAGGGTTCAAGAGCGTAGAGAGCTGTGGGTATTCCCAGAATCATACTGAACCATGTCAAAAAACGCTTCATAGAAAATAAATATATTTATTAATGCAAGAGCAATTATAAACGATTTACTGAATATTAAAAGTCTGGGGAACCAAATATACTAATATCGCCAACTGCAAAGAAACCATCCGGCTTATATTGGCCATAATAACCTATATCAAAAACGTTTCCAGAGAAAGAACCGTTACAGGCCCCTCCCCAACCCCAGTCACAATGTATGTAAGGGTTTAAGATTTCACCTTTCGGACTCTTACAATAACTACATCCATCAGCAACCCATGCATGCCTTCCAGTAGAGGATTGATCAGCACCTTTGAGATATACGATTTTTCCCTTGGATAAATAACCCACAACCTTATTAATATCAAAGTCGCTAAATCCGTTAGAAACTGTGTAATTTAATTTTTTAATTAGTTTAAATGCATCGTCGCTAAAAGCTCCACTCCCATCAGGTTTATAGCTCATATTCACATCTTTACCAATCCAATACAACAGTTTTGCCATAGAATCTACGGCCTGTTCGTACGTATAGATGGTTTCAAAATCATTTTCATCATATCCCTCCTCCGGATTGGGATTCTGTTTCTTATAAATGGCATTAACAATAGACTTCATATCAAATACAGACCCATGGTAGGTGAGGGTCTGCTTGGAATGACTCATTGACAGTGCGGCTGCGACAGCAACACAACCAACCGGACAATCCGGATGCTCTTTAACTACATATTTACTCCACGGCATGCGCTGATGAAGAGTTGTCTGAACCATTGGTGGAACAACAACGCAGGTTTCAAAATCCGACTCCGATACGCTATATTCAGTAGTAGGGTCAGCCTGCCCAATATATTCAGCGATCTTAGAGACGAAATTATCCATCACAATCTCATTTTCGAAACTGAAAGAACCTGTATCCGAATAAGCAAGTACCGGATACACTCGGTTGTCGGCCGATATAATTGCAAAACCTTTCTCCCCCTGATAGTTCAACACGTAAGCAACAGTATCGCTGACAGAACGTGTTTTCTTATCATTGATCACATAAGAGATTATGGGATCTTCTTCACCTCGTGTCTGGCGGTCTGCCCCAAATATTCTAAGGGCAATTTCCTTTGCTTCATCTTGAGAGATAAAGTGGTTAGGCAAAATAGGTTCTGTAACCATAACAGGTGGTTGATCAACATTAGAACAACCGCATAACCCCACATAGAGTAGCAGGGTCAGGAATTTAAAAATTTTTTTCATAAACTCAATATTTAAAGTTTACGCAGAGCAATTACAGATTTACATTGGATACCTATTGGAACAGCATTGTTCACAATTCCGCATATCCGATGTATAAATATTCATCGGTAGTGAAGCGAAGTTCATACTCTCCGGAAAGGGAGAAGAGGGCGTGGACAAAGGATGTCTCATTGGGGAATGTCATCACCATGCCTTCTTCATCTAATATCTCATAATAAATGATACGCGTAGGAGCAGAAGAAAGGAAAGTTACTCCGTCTCTCTCGGAGATCAAACACATCACAGGAACTGAAGGTGTTCTCCGACCATTTGCAGGAGGCTCTGGATCTTCATATTCCCCCACAGGACATACGACCTTCTTAAAATTGCAGTAAATCTCTCTGTTGTTCCATTCATTGGCAAAACCATTGAAAAAGGATAAAAGCACAAATGCTAATGCGACAAGTTTTTTCATAACAATCCAGAATTAGGTTGTTGAATAATTGTCGCAAAATTATTGGGATGGCGTTTAATAGAAAAGAAAACCAGTGCGAAAATTGTGCGAAAAGACCTTTAGATTTGTGCGAAAACCAGTACGAAAAATATTAAGAATTTATTAATCAAGAAGTTATTTAGCTATCTAATTCAACAGATGAAAATAGGTTATAAAAGATATTTTATCCTATCAAAACTCCACTATAACATACGCATGACCCTATCAGCGGTTTCTGTATCAACTTTCTTTCCAAGAAGCCTTCCTCCTAGAAAACTCCTGCGATTAGAAATAGTACCTTTCTCTCGTCTTAACACAATTCCCATTTCACTCGGTGATATGCCACATTTTACCAGAAGAGCCGTCTGTAACTCAGCCTCCCTTATATTCCTTCCCAACAATATAGTCATATTTTTTTTAAAGTCTTTGGATACCTTCAATACCTCAGCTTCCAATTCACTCCAAAAATTCACATTATTTACAAGTGATTTATCCTCTGCTATCGCAACAGTCAGAGTATTATATACCGGTGAATTCAATATTTCTTCAGGGGCACGATAGAGGGTTCCAGAGGACTTGCCTAATGCCTTTATTCTTTTCTCAAGCTTTTCCCTTAAAATCTCAACTTCACTCTTTCGACTCCCCAACTCTTCATCTTCTTCTCTTTCTTCATTTCCCATAGTCTCACAATTACTCTTCATCCTACTATTTTTCTTCTCAAGCTCATTGATCAATTCCAATGCTTCATGAAGTCGAATAACATGCTTCTTGGATTTCAGAAGATTAGATAAATAGAGTATAAAAAAAAGAGCCACCAATACAACTAAAATTGCAACCCACTTCCATAACAAGTCACGCTGCTTCTCAGCTTGTTCACGATGATAATCATGTATGGCATAATTGTAAAAGGATTGTTGGATCAAAGTCTGTCTATCTGCATTCTTATTCAGTTCTTCATTCAATACCTGCCGATACTCATCAATGAGACGAAGTACACTATCAATGTTAATTTGACTTTTTACCTGAGTCTTTAGTAAAATATCATAGCCATTCTTTTTATTTACAGGGTCATCTCTTTGAATCAATCTCTTTGCATAATTCCGGGCGCTATCGGAATTGCCCAAAGAAGCATGCACCAATGCCGCATAGTTTAGTGAGGCACTTTGAGAAAAACTATCCACTCTAAAAACATTAGGTAAAATCTTATCTGCAGCCTCCTTAACTCTTCCCTCTTTGTAAAGTATAGCCCCTTCATAAAGGTCTGCCATTGCTTTCAAATTATCCTGTTCCTTTCTCAACAATTTCCTGATATTGATTATAGAAGCGCGAGCCCCTTGCAGACTATCTAATTTAAGATTAACAATGCATAATGATATATTGTCCGCAATGATGGCCGCTGTATCCCTCCTTTCCGTATCGACCAAAATTAGTCTCCTTATCATGGATAGATTCTCATTAAATAATCTTATTTGGCCTAAAATATTGATAAGCATTGAGAGGGTGTTTCCACGAATCTCCAGCCTCCGCCCCTTACAATTCTCATCCGTAAGTTTAATGGCTTCTTGATAGAATCTCATAGCGGTCGGAAGGTCGCCCAGATCATTATAGACCCTACCGCAATAATATACTGTCTCAAGATACTCCATACTTTCCTTATCTGACTGATAATAGTCGAGTAACCCCCTTACTATAGAATCGCTTTTATGTGGAATATATAGTTTATCATTCACCTTTATCTTCATGAGGTTGTAAAAATAGTGGTCATCTTGATTAAGAGCCTGTTCATCTATACTGTCAAGCACACTGATAGCCTCACGCGGTGAATTCCACGTCAAGTCACTCACTCTATCCAATCGCTCGTCATGATCGGAACCACAAGATGCAATCAACAAAATAAGGAATACAGAGATAAACTCAATTATTTTCATCTTGCTCTTTTATTTATGCCATATACCTATCTCTCGAAAATACGGTCTATGTACCGATCATCAAGAGTGCGGAACACCGGATTGCCGTCAGGAGTCAGAGCAGGATCGGGAAGCATGAAGAGGTCACTCATAAGATGCTCCATCTCTAAAGGTCGCAATCTCTGGCCGCGGCGTATGGCTGCCGAACGAGCCATCACCAATGCGATCCTCTCTATTATGGTCTTCTCCGACACACTCTCCTTACCGTAATTCTCAGATCCCTCAGTCACGGAGTCAAGAATACGGTAGATAAGGTCTTTCGGACTCACATTTTTCAGCATCGAGGGCACAGCGACAATATTCCAGTTGTCGCCCGATTCATATTCGAGAGAAAAGCCCATCCGGTGAAGTTCTTCCTCCACTTCCGATAGTGCCGCGCGCTGAGCCTCGTCAAGTGTTATCGTCTCTGGAAACATCACTCCCTGCGACACCACATTCATACCTTCTACCCTCCGGAGATATTCCTCATAAAGAACGCGCACGTGCGCCCGATGCTGGTCAATAATCAGGACACCTTCCCGAGTGGTTGAAAGAATGTAACGGTCACCAAACTGTATGCACAATGGAGCCACCTCCATTTTTAGTTCCTCTTCAAACTCAGGTGTAAAACTTTCAGATGACAGGTTTTTCCTTTGCGAAGAGTCCCGAAAAGTTTCTGCGAAGGAGACTCCCCTCTCCTTTTGCGCGGATTCATCCGGTCTCTTAACGCCCGATAAGACACTGTCTCTACGGAAACTCTCGTAAAGGCTTTCCCAATTACGGTCTATCCGTTCAGGACGGTAGTTCTCTGTCTTAAACGGATTATAATCCTTCCCTACTTCCAATGTTGGTGCTTCAGGAATCTCTCCCTCCTTCAAAGGGACAATGGGAAGGGCGTCTGTCTCGAAGTCGATCGAGGGCACTGCCGAGACCTTCCCCAATGCGGCCTTTATTGTGGCTGTAAGAATCGTCCAGATCTGTTGCTCATATTCAAATTTTATCTCGCTCTTAGTGGGATGGATATTGACATCGATGCTTTGCGGGTCAACCTTGAATTTCAGGAAATAACACGGCATAGTATCGGGAGCTATAAGATGGTCAAAACAAGAAACCACCCCTTTATGAAAATAGGGATGACGCATGTGACGACCGTTGACGAAAAGAAACTGAAGGGGATTGCGGCGACGCGCAAATTCAGGGCGCGACACAAACCCCTCTATCTTGACCAACGAGGTATCGACATTCACGGGAACAAGCTGCATATTGATGCTGTTTTTCCATATATCGGCAATACGCTGCTTCAACGACCCGGGACGAAGGTCGATCTGCCTTTTCCCGGTATCTATACTCAATCGGATACTATTGTTTATCAGCGCAAGTCTTTCAAACTCATGCATGATATTTGAAAGCTCCACATTATCTGACTTAAGGAATTTACGCCGTGCAGGAGTATTGAAAAATAATCTTTTTACGGTAAATACTGTTCCCCGGTCGCATACTGCCGGTTCCTGGACGAGCACCTTTGAACCTTCTATCAGAAGGCGCGTCCCCATCGGAGTGTCATCTCTACGGGTCCTGACTTCTACTTCAGAAATGGCGCATATCGAAGGAAGGGCCTCTCCACGGAATCCCATTGTGGTCAGGGCGAAAAGATCGTCAGCAGAACGGATCTTGGAAGTGGCGTGACGCTCGAAAGCCATCCGCGCATCGGTCTCCGACATCCCGCAGCCGTTATCAACAACCTGAATC
>JAIDPP010000027.1 GCA_029062725.1 Muribaculaceae bacterium
GTGTTGAAGATGTCGATGCTTCGCTTCTTCTCATCCTTGTCAGTGCTGAACTCACGTGTAAGAAGATCCACGGCGCCAGAGTCTATCCGGGCATTGGGATTGTTTTCTTCCACCTCTATGTTGTGCTTCTGGAGGAACTCGACTGCTGTCTTGAGTCCTATGTTGAGGTCTTTTACTATTTTGCTTATTTTTGTACGCATAAAACGGTTTTAGATGCTGAAGGATTTCCCCGGGACGAACGCCCGGGGCGTTCCTCTATCCAATCCCTGTTATTGTTTCCGACGCCCTCCGGGGGCCATGACGTCGGGCGGACTTTATTGTCTCCACGATCAGTCGTCAAACTCGGCGCGCAGCACTTCCAGCACATGCTCCACCGTATCATCTTCGAGATCGGCCTGATCGAGCAGCTCCTTGGGAGCGTTAAGCACGGCTTTGGCGGTTCCGAGCCCGAGGTTCTTGAGGGCTTCGATGACCCATCCGTCGATCTCGTCGCTGAACTCATCGAGATAGATATCCTCCTCACCCTCCTCGATGTCGCGATAGACATCGATGGTGTAGCCGGTAAGCATCGTGGCCAGGCGGATATTCATGCCCCCCTTGCCGATGGCGAGCGATACCTCGTCGGGGTGAAGGAATACCTCCGCCTTCTTATCCTCCTCGTTCAGACGGATAGAAGAGATCTTGGCGGGGCTGAGAGCACGCTGGATATAGAGGGATGGATTTGCCGTGTAGGAGATGACGTCGATATTCTCATTACGGAGCTCGCGCACTATCCCATGGATACGGCTCCCCTTTATGCCGACGCAGGCGCCGACGGGATCGATGCGGTCATCGTAGCTTTCCACAGCGATCTTGGCGCGCTCGCCCGGAATACGCGCTACGGCGCGTATAGTGATAAGTCCGTCATGAATCTCAGGCACTTCCTGCTCGAAAAGACGGCGCAGGAACCGCTCGTCGGTGCGGCTCACTATCACTTTAGGATTATTGTTGGGGTTGTCAACCCTCTTGACGATAGCCTTAACAACATCTCCCTTATGGAAGAAGTCGCCGGGGATCTGCTCATCCTTGGGCATGATGAGCTCATTCTGGTCCTCGTCGATAAGAAGCATCTCGCGCTTCCATATCTGATGGACCTCGGCTGCCACAACCTCTCCCTCAAGCTCTTTGAATTTAGAATAGATGGCATCTTTCTGAAGATCCAGAATCTTCGACTGAAGCGTCTGGCGCAATGTGAGGATGGCACGCCGTCCGAACTTCTCGAAGTAGATACGGCGCGTTACATCCTCGCCGATCTCACATTCCGGGTCGATCTCCCGAGCTTCTGTAAGACCTATCTGCATATCCTTGTTCTCTACCTCGCCGTCGGGCACTACCTCAAGGTTCTGATATATCTCGCAGTCGCCCTTGTCGGGGTTCATGATGACGTCGAAATTCTCGTCAGTCCCGAACATCTTGGCCAGCACGTTGCGGAAACTCTCCTCAAGCACTGATATCATGGTGGTCTTATCTATGTTCTTGAGTTCCTTGAACTCCTGGAACTGATCGACCATATTCACTGTCTCTGCTTTTTTTGCCATTATTTAGTGTATATTGTTTTCTATGGTTTGGGTATTTTCCTCGTCGGACTCAGAACCGCAGAAGATAACTCGTCTGCTTCACGTCGCCGTAACCGTATTCTATATCACGCTCCTGCATAACGGGGCGTTTGGATCCGTCGGGCTTCACTTTCTCAGTCACGGTAATCACGAATTTATCGGGATCAGCGCTTCGGAGCACCCCTTGTCGCTTCTTTCCTCCGGCTTCGACCACTTCAACCTCCTCGCCGATATATTTCTGATACTGACGCAAAGTCTTGAAAGGGGTTGTAAGGCCGCTCGAACCAACCTCGAGCTCATAGTCTTCGTCATCGCGGGGAAATGCTTCCTCAATTTTGCGTGTCAAGGATATGCAGTCGTCAATATCAACGCTCCCGTCGGAATCAATCTCAACGGTGATCTCATTATCGGTGCTTATCTTGAGCTCCACGAGGAAATATTCGCTCCCCTCAAGCTCCTTCTCTATGAATGATTGCAGACTCTCTCTTTCTATCATCTTCTTATGGTTTTTATGTCGTTTTGTTTATTTTAAACCGGCCGACATGCCAAAAAACACGGAGGAGACTTGCGTC
>JAIDPP010000270.1 GCA_029062725.1 Muribaculaceae bacterium
GCCCCCAACGGCAACGGTGTTCTATTCAGAGATCTACATGGGCGGTCGCAAATACTATAAGGAAGGAGAACTTTTCCAATATGATATCCTCTCGGTATGTAGCCACGGGGAACGACCGGACGGCCAACAACTCTTCCGCGAGAAGTTCGTGATCGATCCTAATGTGGTTCCTGTAAGGCAGCTTGGGGTTATGGGGAAATACGATGTCTTCGCCAATGTCATTGTTATGACCCCCAAGGAACATGCCGACAGAATCTATGCCGCCACTGAGGCCTATATTGACAGGGAAAATAAGATCGCTGTCGGGATCACGCATCTTCCTAACGACGCAGGACTCCTATTTAAGGTTCTCGGAATGGAACCGGGCCCGGTAAAGAAGATCGTGAGGGAATTCTGCTCGAAGGTAAGGATGGAGGTTAAGGGAAAACCTGTTCCTCCTGAATTTCCTTGGAGATAAGGGTAAATGTGCGGAATAAAGGCTTTTCATTTGTTATAATAATATAGATCGACAAGTCTTGACAAGTCCACGACTTGAAATCTTCAGACTGTATTATAATAAAAAAGCTATGGAAACCGCACTAATTACCTGGATCCTGATAGCGTTACTATCAGGGGCTGTTTTAATTTATGATTTTATCGGACGTTACAAGGCCACACATACAGGCTCCCATCTCGTGGACCGAACCGTTTCGAGAACACGGATATTGGAGGTTGGGAATGAGTGTGACGAGTTGTACATCCCCGGCGACATCAATTCCCGGCATGATTCCGATATAATCGAGTATGACGAAGAGATGGTATGACCGATAGAATTGAAATAGATAATAGAAGAAAATGCACCATTCCGGCCACGGAAATGTGTGCATTTCTTGCTAAATATTCCTCCTCTCTCTTTACGAGCGGAAGCACATGCATAAGGCTCGAAAAGAATGTGACTCGCATCGCGGAGGCATACGGTATGACGGTAGAGGTAACGATCCTGCCGCGTCATATACATCTGACGGTGCACGATCCTGACTATCATGAGGTGGTGACTGCTATCACGTCGATAGGGGAAGGGCCGATAAGTTTCGACATCAATACTCGTCTGAGCAAGCTCAGCTGGCAGATAGCCGACGGGAAGATAGGTTTCTGCGAGGCCCGGGAGGTATATGACCGTCTTGTGCACAGTCCCTATCACAGCGTGTTCAGTCTCCCCTTCATTGTAGGCTGCGCGAATGCCTCTTTCTGCCGTCTCTTCGGAGGAGACTGGATGGCGATGGGTGTTGTCTTTGTGGCGACGTTTGTTGGATTCGTGCTCAAGCAGGTCCTGATGAAGAAGGACGTCGATTCGCGTCTGATAGTATTCATCTGTGCCTTTGTCTCGGCCATACTGGCGGGGGGTGACGGGTTATTCGGACTAAGTGCTACACCGGAGATAGCGATGGGAACGAGTGTTCTTTACCTTGTGCCCGGAATACCCTTTATCAATTCCTTCTCCGATATGCTCGACCGTCATTATATATGTGCGTTCGGGCGGCTTATGAACGCCATAGTCATCACTTTCTGTTTGTCGGCAGGGTTAGGGATCGCCATGCTGCTGATGGGGGTAAGGCTTTTTTAAACTAATAAGAAATAAATGGAATTGTTAATAGAACTGCTTCAGGATGCTTTTTTTGCGGCCATAGCAGCAATCGGTTTCGCAGCGATCAGCCGTCCTCCCCGACAGGCTTACCTATGGTGTGCTCTTATAGCGGCCACGGGCCATTCCTTCCGTTTTCTACTTATGAAGGGAGCTGCATTTCATGTGCATATCGTTATTGCAACCACTCTGGCATCGTTTCTTATTGGGGTTATGGCGGTGCTGCTTTCACCAAAGACTAAAGTGCCGGCAGAGACCTATCTCTTTCCTTCCTTACTTCCTATGATTCCGGGCATATACGCATATAAGTTTTTCGTAGGGTTAGTGATGGTGTCTTATCATTCCGCGGAGTCATCCTTCGACAAATATTTCCAGTTGATGGCAAGCAACGGGCTTACCTGCTTCTTTATTCTTTTAGGTATGGCGATAGGCGCCACAATCCCAATCTTTCTTCTTAAGCGTATCGCCTTTCAGGCCACGCGCCATAAAATCCGGTTTTGAGAGAAGGAGGTTTCTTCAAACGTGTGTCGTATCTTCATAAAACACCCCAAAAGTTTTATGTCTAACTTTTGGGGTGCAGTTCAGATACCCGATGTCCATTTTTACGGAGGGTTGCAGATGTGCGTAAAAATTTGTATATTTGCCACCTAAAAACAAAACCCGATAGCTTGATATACAGGGGCTACCGGGATTCAACACTGCAAAGATAGTGCTTTTTCTCTTAATAACAAAATTTTACACCGAAAAGATTGTTAATTTCAAATGAAATACGCTGACTTCGAGAAAATAATGTCCCCGCAACGCATGGAGCGTTATGTCACGGCATGTGGAGGCGACACCCGCAAGGCGATGACGCTCTACCGCTATAATCTTCAGGTTTCGCAGGAGATGTTTACCATAGTCAGCTGCTTCGAGGTCGCATTGCGTAATGCCATTGACCGTAAATTAACCTAGAACTTGGGAGATGAATGGTTACGCGATTCCATAATGCCAGACGGTGTATTCACAGAACCGATTTTGAGAAAGACGCGCGACATCATAACCTTCGCACACCGCAAGTTACAGCAATCGCAGTCCTACACACACCACAAGCTGTTGGCTGAAATGGAATTCGGTATCTGGAAATATATGTTCTCGCCCGTGCAATACCGTGTGACCGGACGCAACCTCCTTGCCATTTTTCCCAACAAACCGCGCTCTTCAAGAGAGATGCAGTATAATCAGACCTATATCTTCAATGAGCTGGATAAGGTCAATTCCCTGCGCAACCGCATAGCACATCACGAGACTATCTGTTTCGCCTCCCGTACATCCACAATCGACACATCTTATGTGATAAACATCTACACTAAGATCAAGACCCTCTTTTCTTGGATGGA
>JAIDPP010000271.1 GCA_029062725.1 Muribaculaceae bacterium
GCTCTTCATTCGGTTAATAAAAAAATTTCTAAAAGTAACTTGTACGGGAAAATCCCATTAGCTGAGCGAAAGAAGCGCGCGGATAGATTTGATATTGGCTTCGGCCACGAGTGTCGTGTGGTCGAGATTACGCTTGCGTTTCTTTGACTTCTTGGTAAGGATGTGGCTGTGATAAGCGTGTTTCCTCTTGATCTTCCCTGTGCCGGTGAGCGCGAAACGCTTCTTAGACGCGGCATTGGTCTTTACTTTAGGCATTGCTTTGAATATTTAGTTGTTTGTTATTCACCTCGGCACCGGGTGCCTACGGTCTCTATTTCTCTATCTTTAATTCTCCTCCTTGCTCTCGGGTTCAACCTTGGCCGGTTTCTCTCCCTTCTCCTTAGTGGGAACTTCCTTCTTTGCAGGCGTTTTCAGAGGTGTCAGCATGATTGTCATGCGCTTCCCCTCAAGCACCGGCATCATCTCCACCTTGCCATATTCCTCAAGATCGTTGGCAAAACGGAGGAGCAGCACCTCTCCCTGTTCCTTGAAAAGGATTGAGCGCCCGCGGAAGAATACGTAGGCCTTCACTTTCGAACCCTCCTTGAGGAAGCCTATGGCATGCTTTAGTTTGAAGTTATAGTCATGGTCATCGGTCTGAGGTCCGAAGCGGATCTCCTTGACCACTACCTTTGCCGCTTTCGCCTTCTGCTCCTTCTGGCGCTTCTTCTGCTGATAAAGGAACTTCTGATAGTCAAGGATTCGGCATACAGGAGGTTCCGCATTCGGAGAGATCTCGATCAGATCGAGTTCCTGCTGCTCGGCGATTTTCAAGGCCTGTTGCAGGGTGTAGATTCCCTGCTCGACATTATCGCCTACCAGACGCACCTCACGTGCGCGGATATGCTCGTTGATCACGTACGGGTCACGGCTGTCACGCTGGGGCATCCCCTTGCGGCCCCGCATCCCCGGGCGCGAACCTCCTCCGCCCATCGGGCGACGCGGTCCGCTGAATTGCGGTTTTTTCTCCATTCAGTATGCTTTAGTTTTTATCTTTGCGAGGTTTTCAGTCAATTCCCCTCAACCCTCCTTCGAAGGCATTGTGGTGC
>JAIDPP010000272.1 GCA_029062725.1 Muribaculaceae bacterium
GCCCCCTCATCTACAACGCCTGCCCCATCTGGGTTGCCTGGACTGTATTCTTCGGAGTCTGCGCAATATCAATGGGTATAATGCTCGGAATGGTGAAATGGCTTGAAAGAGTCACCGCTTAATTCTTACGCTTGATTATATCTGAACAACACAGTTTGAACAATATGATGAAACCTTATATCACGGCTGCCGCTTTCTTGGCGGCGGCCGTTTCAGCTTCTGCCGTCAACCCCCTCTGGGTACGCGATGTAAAGATCTCTCCCGATGGCTCCCGTATCGCCTTTTCTTATAAAGGAGACATCTATACCGTTCCCTCCGGAGGTGGCTCCGCCCGCCGCATCACTGCCGACGGTTCATACGAATCCTCTCCTGTCTGGACTCCCGACGGGCGCTCCATCGCCTTCGCATCCGACCGTAACGGAGGGAAAGATATCTACATCGTCCCGGCTTCCGGAGGAGCGGCCACACGCCTGACATTCAATTCCGCAGCGGAAACTCCCGAAGGCTTCACCCCCGACGGGGCAGAGCTATACTTCTCCGCGAGAATTCAGGACCCTGCAAATAGTCCCCTCTTCCCGAGCGGGCGCCTTTCCGAACTTTATGCCGTCCCGGTAAAAGGGGGGGCGATCCGGCAAGTGCTTCCGACTCCGGCCCTTAACCTGACCGTCCTCCCTGATGGCCGTTTCCTTTATGAGGACCAGAAAGGTCTGGAGGATCCCTGGCGCAAGCATCACACATCCTCCGTTACACGCGACATCTGGATATATGACCCCGCCACGAAGCGCCATACAAACCTCACTGATCATCCTGGAGAAGACCTTTATCCGGCCTCCATCACAGGCTCCGATTTAATTTATTTTCTGAGCGAACGTGACGGAGGAAGTTTCAACGTATATTCCCTACCCCTCTCCTCCCCGGGAGCTGTTCCCAAGGCACTGACCGACTTCAAAACACATCCCCTCCGATTCCTGAGTGCTGGAGCCAACGGTCTGCTTGCCTTCACCTACAACGGAGAACTTTACACCATGAAGCCCGGTGAAACACCCCACCCGGTGAAAGTTGACCTTACAGACCCCACACCTTCCGAAAAGGAGACCATATCGATAAGCACTGTGGATGAGGCCATGCCTTCACGCGATGGAAAACAAGTGGCTTTTATCAGTCGCGGCGAACTCTTCGTCACCTCCACAGACCACTCCTCCGTGAAGCAGATCACCGATACCCCGGCTCTTGAGCAGGGTATATCTTGGGGAAAGGACGGACGATCTATCTATTATGGGTCTCTCCGTTCCGGACGCTCGAACATATACAAAGCTACTATAGGACGTCCCGACGATCCCAATTTCTCCAACGCCACCATCATCAAGGAGGAGGCTCTCTTCCCTGACGACGGTGTGGAGCGCGGCTACCCCAACGTCTCTCCCGACGGCAAGAAGATGGCTTACGTGGAGGATCGCAATAAGCTCCGCATAATCGACCTTGACACAAAAAAGATCACGGCTCTCGACGGAGGAAACATCACCAATTACCGAAGCGGCGGATTCACGGTTGACTGGGCTCCGGACAGCCGTCGGCTCGCTCTCGAAGTAATGAATCCCCACCATGAGCCTTACGGTGACATTTCCGTCGTGGATCTGGAAACAGGTGAATTTATCCCGGTGACCCAATCAGGATATTTCGACCAGCAACCGCGATGGACTCCCGACGGAAACGCAATCATATTCGCATCCGAACGCTACGGAATGCGCAATCATGCCTCCTGGGGTTCGGAATTTGACGTTATGATGGCTTTCATGAATAAGGAGAGCTTCGACAAGTTCCGCCTCTCGGAAGAGGATTACGAACTTCTGAAGGAAGTGGAGAAGCAGCAGAAAAAGGATGCCGAGAAAGAGAACGAGAAGGATTCCAAGAAGAAAGGGAAGAAAGACTCCGGAAAAAAAGACTCCAAGAAAAACACCGGGGAGAAAGACGAAGCCAAGAAGGTCTTGCTTGAGAAGGAGGGTCTGGCCGACCGCATCGTGCGGCTCACTCCAAATTCATCGCGGCTCAGCGACTACATACTCTCTTCCGACGGCGAGACGCTCTACTACCTCTCCGCTTTCGAGAAGGGATATGATCTTTGGAAGAAGGATCTCCGTAAGGGAGACGTGTCGCTGGTGAAGAAACTCGACGCCAAATCCACTCTCCTTGCCCCCGATTCCGAAGGAAATATCTTCCTGCTCGGGAAATCGGTAAAGAAATTCAATCCGAAGGGAGGCGACGTCAAAAACGTATCGATATCGGCCAGGATGAAACTCGACGAGGCCGCCGAGCGCGAGGCGATGCTTGACTTTGTGGAGAATGAGGCGCGTGAACGCTTCTATCTTCCTGAGATGCCCATTGACTGGGAGGCATACGTGGAGAACTACCGACGCTTCCTTCCGCATATCAACAACGGGTATGATTTCGCCGATATGCTGGGCGAACTCCTGGGCGAGTTGAATGTTTCTCATTCAGGCGCGCATTTTTATCCGGAGGCTGCCATCGATCAGACCGCTTCACTGGGTCTCCTCTACCGCCTCGACGGAACGAACGGGGAGGTTGTGGTCGATGAGGTGATCGCAGGAGGACCCTTCGACCGCGCCACTTCCAAAGTGAAGCCGGGCGACCGCATCACTGCAATCAACGGAACCGAGATCACTCCCGGCGGAGATTTCTCTACGCTCCTTAACGGAACGACCAAGAAAAAGACCCTCGTTTCTTTCGCTAATTCATCGGGGCAGAAATGGGATGAGGTGGTGCTTCCGATCTCCGGAGGTGCGGAGAGCAACTTGCTCTACCGCCGATGGGTGAAGGCACGTGAAGCGGAAGTAGATTCTCTTTCAGGCGGTCGCCTCGGATACGTGCATATCCGCGCGATGGACGATCCATCTTTCCGCGAGGTGTATTCAAAGCTCCTCGGTAAGTTTGTCGATAAGGAAGGAATTGTGATTGATACTCGCTGGAATGGCGGAGGCCGTCTTCACGAGGATATCGAGGTGCTTTTCAGTGGCGATAAATATCTTACACAGGAAGTCCACGGCAAAAAGTCAACAGAGATGCCTTCGCGACGCTGGAATAAACCGAGTGTGATGCTGATATGTGAAGCCAACTACTCCAATGCTCACGGCACTCCCTGGGTGTATAGGCACAAAGGGATGGGTAAGCTGGTCGGAATGCCGGTTCCCGGAACGATGTCGAGTGTCAACTGGATTGATCTCCAGAATCCCTCCATGCTTTTTGGAGTTCCTGTAGTGGCGTTCCGCACCGAAGAGGGTACCATCCTTGAGAATACTCAGCTCGAGCCGGATGTGAAGGTAGCCAATACTCCCGAGGATATAGCCGCCGGACGCGACCGTCAGCTTGAAACAGCTGTCCGAACCCTCCTCAACGACCTTGATAATTAATCGACTGAGACTTATCGTATTATATCAGTCATATTCACCAAATTGATTATATTGCGCATCAGGCGCGTCAATTCAAAGTTAATGAGAAATCGGTTTCCTGCACGGAGAAAACCGATTTCTCATTAACTTTTCTTTACATTTATTGGTTTATTTCAAAACTTATAGATAAATTTGCACACGAAAAGAGTTATACTCATGTAATATGGCAACGGATTCAATCCACACGCTCCGCGGCTTCTCCAGCCGGGCGTCGCTGACACTATCAGTCATCCTCTCAGGTATATGTCTCCTCCTCTCTTCCTGCGCGGGCGGAGGCGCAAAGACAGACAATTCGTATGGCGCATCGGATTCCACGCCCGAAGGGCAAGCGCACGAGGCGGCCTATCATGCCGACAATGATATAGCCATGACCCTGCTAAGCGTCACCGATGCTATCCGCCAGGGGGAACTCCTTGATTCCATCGACTATAATTTCGAGGGAATATTGACCGACGGTCTCGGCCATCCTCTCTATACCGATATTCAAGGTGCCCCGGGAGTATGGCAGGTGGAAGTGACGTCTCCCGAATCTATCTCTATCAGGAACCTATATTTGGGAGATCTCCTCCCGGAGGCTCTGGAAAGCTACGTGACCAAGAGTCTCGGCCTCACCGAATCGAATCTCGTTGACCCCGCTACCCTTATGTTTACCGATGGCGCGGCGGTCTCGGCTTATAATTTCCCCGGAGGAATACTGCGGTTCGAGACCCGCACCGCCCTAACCCCTGCCGGCCAGGAAGGCCCGCTCATGACCATATCGGCCACAGCCGACAACACCTGACGTCTCGAAATCCTATCCCCCGCGCCGGGTTAACCGGCATTTCGAAGCGCCATGATAATCCGGCTACAGGAACACAAACCACCTGCTTGAATCAAAACGTGGCAAAGCCATGAGTTGCACATCAGCCTGACGGTCTGAAAGGGTCTCCTCCGCATTCCCGACTCTTACACCTTTCATCTCGAGCGCGTCCCTGACCGCCTTCAGGGCCTTGGCCGGCGTGTTGTTGTCTTGCGAAAGATGGCAGAGGAATATATATTTAAGCTCAGGATTGACTATCTCCTTGAGAAAATCGGCGGTAGCCTCATTCTGCATGTGACCGCGGTCGGTACGTATCCTCGCCTTCAGATATTCCGGATAACGGCCGAGACGTAGCATATCATCGTCATAATTTGCCTCTATAACAAGATAGTTGGCCCGACTCATATAGAACCGCGCCCTATCAGTTACGGCTCCCAGATCGGTGGCCAACACAAATCTCTTGTCGCCGTATTCGATGGAGAAGCCCATGTTGTCGGTACCGTCATGAGGCACATCGAAGGCCGTGATCTCCATGTCGAGGACGCTCTTGGGTATCTCCTTGAAGATCGGCTCGTGATATTCCTTTATTCTTTTTGAGATATTATGACGTCGCAGAAGACCATTCAACACCCGCGGAGTGCAGAACAGACGGATATGCCGGTGCTGCCTCAGCAGGTTGTAGGAATACCTTACATGATCCGAATGGTCATGGGTGAGGAAGAGTCCTTTGACGCTGGTCATGGGGATGCCGTTCTCAAGGAGACGCCGCTCTATATCCTCGGCCTTTATGCCGGCATCTATCAATATACCTCCCTTGGCTGTCCCTATGTAGCAACTGTTGCCGCTCGAGCCTGACGCCAGGGATATGTAGAAAAGTCTTGTATCGGCCGTTTGTTCGAGGGCCTTCTCCTTCTCTCCAATCCCGAGGTCGCTGTAGGGAAGGCGTCCGGGAGAGGTTCGCTTGCGCCGCAACTCGGCGCGCCTTGCAGGGGAGGGTTTGGCCTCGATCGGTTTGTTATACTCCTTATCCTCCGCAAACTCCTCGAAAGGGATACGGTTGAAAACTATTTTATCCATTATCTTCCACCTCCTTCCCTATGGATAAGGAAAATGGCCGGGCGTTTGTCGTAGTTCTCCGTCGAGTTCTTCCATTCCGAAGCCCTACGTGTAAGAATGCTCTCCTTCTCCGGATCAGTGATGTCGCAGGCTACGCAGAGGAGCGTGTCGCCCCGAAGAGTTTCGGAAAGGAATTTCACCATCCGGTTGTTTCGATAAGGGGTTTCAATGAAGATCTGGGTCTGCCCTTTTCTCGAGCAGAGAATTTCAAGCTCCCTTACCGCCTTCGCACGCTCCTTCTCATCAATCGGAAGATAACCGTTGAACGAGAATCCCTGCCCGTTGAAGCCGGAACCCATCAGGGAAAGAAGTATACTCGACGGGCCCACCATCGGCACCACCCTCAAACCTTCCCGCTGAGCAATCTCCACTACCGACGCACCGGGATCGGCCACCCCCGGACATCCCGCCTCGCTCATAACTCCTACTGACTCCCCTTTACGGAGAGGGTCGAGATAGGAGGAGACAGCCCGCGGATCAGTATGGCCGTTCAGCTCATAGAAGGTCATCGAGTCGATGTCGAAGCCACGATCCCAACGTTTCAGGAAACGTCGCGCAGTCCTGACATTCTCAACGACAAAATGACGAATCCCCTTCACAATCTCCAGATTTCCCGAAGGAATTGCATCGGATAAAGGGGCTTCGCTTATGTCTGTCTCTTATACACCTAT
>JAIDPP010000273.1 GCA_029062725.1 Muribaculaceae bacterium
GAGGAGTATAGTTCATCCTTAGGGTCGTCGGTGGTGGAAAAAAGTATTCTTTCGGTTTTTCCAGACTCATCTCTTATTTCTATTCCCCAGCCGGGATGTTTCAGTCTGTTGCCGTCCACGTCGCGGTAGCTTTTTCCCGATGCGTTGTGGAGGTTTGCAGCCCGGAAGGAGAATACAAAAGAATCTATTCCCTTGGGAATATCCATCATCCTGCAAACAGTATCTGTAGAACCGGGCTCGATGATCATGGATTCCGGGATGGAGGAGGATACCAGAGGTCCGAATCCTCGTGAGGAGTTGAGATAGATTGCTTGTTTGGCGTCTTCCCGAGGATCGCGTCGTTCCCCTTTTGCCATTGTCTTGACAGCCGTCACTATACCCACGAGGGCGAATATCAGGATAATACCTCCGATAATCTTATTTATAAGCCACATCGACCGGAGATTGAAATGTCTCCGCAGCTTAGCCACGAAGAACGTGACGATCCACCACCAAAGGAGGGCTCCGAAACCGATCGAAATGAAGCCTATGATATAGTGATAGACCTTTATTTCGGGCACAAGGAACTCGAATCTCGCGAAAAGTCCGATAATCAGGAATATGATTAACGGATTGGAGAACGTGAAGAGGAATCCGTTGAGGATGTTGCGTTTGTCGGATATTCCCTCCTCCGGTTTGCGGAGGTTGCGCGTGGGATTTGATTTGAAGAGATATATTCCGAATCCGATGAGCACCAGCGAGCCTATGAGCTGGAGCAGATCGTGGTTGCGGGTGAGGAACTCCTCGATGAAAGAGAGGCCGAACCCGGTGAGGAGGCAGTATATCATGTCGGAGATAGCTGCTCCTATCCCGGTAAAGAAACCTGTGCGACGCCCTTTTTCAAGAGTCCGCTGCACACATAGAATCCCGACCGGCCCCATCGGCGCCGAGATGATGATGCCGATGGCGATGCCTCGCCAGATCATGTAAAATATGGTTTCAAAAAATCCTAAGGTCATTTTTATTCTTTTCGACAGATAGTCCCGTCACACTGAACACAAAAACTTAAGGAGGGGAGAGAAGAGGAGCGGTGGAGTCGGGGAATCAATTAGTGATTAAGTAACCCTGATCTGTTGGGATGCATTTGTAGCGCCGGAGACTATAGTGATGAGAGGCCGCTTCGCCCGAGATAGGGGCTCCGGCTCCCATTGTTACGTCATATTTTGAGCCGCAGTCGGGGCAGACTGCCTCGAAATTATCTCCATCGATTCTTACGCGAATGTCAGCTTTCCGCTCTACGGGACACGAGAGGTCGTAGGCTAACGGACACACCTCGTTGATGGTGTAATCGAAGCCTCCGATCAACAGTACGCCCCCATAACCCGTCATGGTTCGGTCAAGATATGCGAATCCCGCAGGGCGCTTAAGAGCCTTGATGAAATATTGCGGAATACCGAACCCTGAAACCCCGTATCGGTTCCAGAGTCCGGCATTGGAAAGGTTTATGCTCACGGCCATATTGGGGATTCGCTCGTCATCATTGGTAGTGCAGCCGGCAAGGACTGTCATGGCGAAAGTCGCGGCCACAGCATGATGATATAGTCTCCTCCTCTTCATGGCCGGTAGTGGAATCAGTTGTCAAAAGGGAGTTTGCTCAGCATCTGCGCGAACTGCTCGGTCATTTTGTTGAGCGGTCCGCTGATCATGGGTTTGAGCATGGCGGGTATGGCCAGGTCAATTACTACCTGCACCGAGCAGCTCACCTCCGTGGAGGGCCGGATATGGAGCATAAGAGCCATCGCTACAGGCGCCCCCACTCCTTCAAACCTGATGAAAGTCGGAACAATGGTCTCCGTAAGCTGAAGGGTCAGCTGTCCGACCGATCCGGCCGGAAAAGAGATGGTATCGGCGGTGATGCTGACCTGATTGAAGAGGTCGCGCTGGTCATCAGGCACCTGCTCCTGTGGCACGCGGTCGAGCATCTCCTTGAGACCCTCGAGATTTGAAAGCTTTTTGAAAACGGCCTCAGCGGAAGCCTTTATAGGGGTTTCTTCGCTTTTGTATTCTGCCATGTTTAGGTGATATTGAAATGGTTGTGAGTAATGCTTGCAATTGAGTGCATCTCGGGATTAAGACCTCATTCAATAAAATCTGTTAATGCCAAAGACGCAGATATGCCCCGGATCAAAATTTGCTGCTGAGCGGCTCCGATACCCAGTTGGAGGGATCCTGACGCCATTCCTCGATCGTGTCGAGATCGGTGGGGCGGATATATTCCATATCGACAGCCGCCTCGAGCATATCGGAATAGTTGATGAGGGAGAAAGAGCGGATATCAGCATCCTTGAGACGTTTCACCGACATCGGGAATTCATAGCTGAAGATAGAGATGAGCCCGAGGGCTTCGCAGCCTGCGTTCTCCACTGCTTCCTTTGCCCGCACGGAGTTGGCG
>JAIDPP010000274.1 GCA_029062725.1 Muribaculaceae bacterium
CACCCATATCAGTGATATTCATCGAGACCTGAGCTATTCCATATTCATCGATAAACCATCCTATGGCTTTGGTGCTTTTCAACGTGCCCGGAATTATGATAGGTTCTCCGTTTTCGTCTTTCAGAGGCTTTCCATTGGGTTTACCTCCCTCGCGTTTCGGACGGCCCTTTTCGCGAACATCGAAAGCGATGGCGTTTGCTCGTCGAGTGGAAGTGGTATTCAGATTGAAATTGACAGCTATAAGAAAATCACGAGCTCCCACAGCCGTACAACCTGTCTTTGCCACGCCTTCGTCAAAAGGACGGTTTCCGAAATCCGGTCCCTTTTCCTCTGATCCCATCCGATCAGCAAGTCCTTCATACTCACCTTCACGACAAACCGCAAGGTTTTTTCTTTCCGGACGAAATGCGGAAGCTTCGTAACAGTAGCAGGGAATATTAAGCTCTTCAGAGGCTCGTCGGGCCAATTCACGCGCTATTTCCGCACACTCCTCGAGAGAAATGTTACTTACGGGAATTATAGGACATACGTCCGTAGCTCCCATACGTGGATGCGCTCCATGATGTTTCCTCATGTCGATAAGCTCGGCCGCTTTTCTCATTCCTCGGAGAGCGGCCTCGACCACAGCCTCCGGTTCGCCGACAAAAGTGACAACCGTGCGATTAGTAGCTTCTCCGGGATCCACATCCAGAAGTTTGACCTCCCCTCCCTTTTCTATTTCCGCCGTAATGGCGTCAATTATTTTACGGTCGCGTCCCTCCGAGAAATTCGGGACACATTCAACCAGCTTCTTCATAAAAGTGTCTTCTGCAATGATATTATTTCATAAGGTTTCTTATCATCTCCTCATCTGCAATGTAAGGTTCTGTAATCATGAAGCCGTTTTCAGCCTGAGTCTCGTTCCATTCCCTGACAGTAGCCATTGCGTTCTCATTACGGGCCCAGCTTCGTCTGGCAACACCTCCCATCACATCCCAAAGCATCGCCTGACGCAGAATTTCATCCACTCTTTCTGAGCCATCGCATACCATTCCGAAACCACCGTTCACAGCCTTGCCAATGCCTACTCCTCCTCCGTTGTGGAGTGCCACAAGACTCATACCCCGCGCACAGTTACCGGCAAAACATTGCACGGCCATATCTGCCATGACATTGGAGCCATCCTTTATATTGGAAGTCTCGCGGAATGGTGAATCTGTGCCGCTGACATCATGATGGTCGCGTCCAAGCATAATGGGTCCTACTTCGCCGTTCCTAACCATCTCGTTGAATTTAAGGGCAATATTCAGACGCCCCAAGGCATCCTGATAGAGGATGCGGGCCTGAGTACCCACCACAAGAGCATTCTTCTCGGCGTCTCTGATCCAGTTGTAATTATCGCGATCCTGACCGCGTCTGTTGGGATCGATACATTCCATTGCCGCCTTGTCAGTCTTAACAAGATCCTCATGCTTCCCGCTAAGACAGACCCAGCGGAAAGGACCATACCCAAAATCGAAAAGCATCGGTCCCATTATATCCTCGACGTATGAAGGCCAGATAAACCCATCTTTCTCGTCAATGCCGTTCTTCGATATCTCTTTCACTCCGGCATCATAAATGGCCTTCATAAAAGAGTTACCATAGTCAAAGAAGTATGTGCCACGCGAAACAAGGGTCTTTATGGCGTCGTAGTGACGTTTCAGAGTCGCGTCGATCTGCCTGCGAAATTCTTCGGGATTCTCGTGAAGGAGACGGGTCCGCTCCTCGAAACTCATCCCAACCGGACAATATCCTCCTTCATATACCGCATGACAAGAAGTCTGATCGCTGAGCAGTTCAATCTTTTTATCATGCTTAACTGCATATTCCAGAAGATCGACCACATTTCCATGATAAGCGATAGATGTAGCCTCACCCTTACGCATTGATTCTTCAGCAAGACGGAAAGCCTCTTCAATATCGTCTGTCACTTCTTTCACCCAACCCTGATTCTTTCGGGTTTCGATTCGTGAAAGATCAACCTCCGCTATAATAGCCGTTGCTCCGGCTATCTCAGCAGCTTTAGGCTGGGCCCCGCTCATTCCACCAAGACCTGAGGAAACAAAAAGATGACCTTTAAGATCCCCATCCTGCGGAACGCCGAGTTTCATTCTTCCAGCATTTAGAAGAGTGTTGAATGTGCCGTGCACGATACCCTGCGGCCCTATATACATCCAGCCTCCCGCTGTCATCTGTCCGTAATTGGCAACTCCTAACTGCATCGCCTCATGCCAATCGTGTGGGTTATCGAAGAGGCCGACCATCATGGCGTTAGTGATAATGACTCGAGGAGCATCAGGTTTAGAGGGGAAAAGCCCAAGTGGATGACCGGATTCAATCACAAGAGTCTGGTTTTCGGTTAGTTCCTCGAGATACTTCTTAATAAGGCGGTACTGAAGCCAGTTCTGGCACACCTGACCGGTTTCGCCGTAAGTTACGAGTTCATAAGGATAAAGAGCGATATCGAAACATAAGTTATTGTCGATCATAACCTGAAATGCTTTTCCGGCCAGGCATTTTCCCTTATATTCATAAATTGGTTTAGCCTTTAGATCGCCCTCAGGACGCCATCTGTAGGCATAGATCCGGCCGCGTGATTGCAATTCTTCAAGAAACTCCGGGGCTGCCTTTTCATGGAGTTCTTTGGGAAGGTAACGAAGCGCATTCTTCAACGCTATCATAGTCTTCTCTGGAGTAAGCGTGTAGCCACGATCAGGAGCGCGGCGTATTCCTTCAACAAAACCGGGCGCTTCAGGCCACTCGGAAGTAAGGGTTATTGTCTCTGTTTTCATGATCTGTGATTAGAAGGTTTTCCGTAAAGGTGAATTGAAGATTTATTCTATCTCACCTGAAAACGGTCAATTCCATTTTTCCACAAATTTAAAGATATTTTTACAAACATTCAAACATAAGGCGAAAAAAGAATGTTAATATTATAAAGTTTCATATAT
>JAIDPP010000275.1 GCA_029062725.1 Muribaculaceae bacterium
ATGCAAATGTGAAAGATTATTTCTAAACAAATTTTAAAATAATGAATTTAGTGTTAAGCCATGTAATAATGGAGGGTATTTTGTACTTAATAGAAGTAAAACATCAATCGGATTATCGAAAAACAAAAATAAAACGAGAATGAAGAAAACCAATTTCTATGTGGCTTCAGCACTTCTTGCGCTATGCGCCACCTCACTCTTCGCGACAGAAGATCCTAACTTCATCCGCACTGCCAACACTCCGGCTTTTGAGACAGACTTTACCGTTGCAGCTGAGAAAACTGTTAATGCCGTGGTATGCATAAAGAGCTTTACTGCCCGTCAGCAGAATCCCTATGGCAATTCCGGGGGGATGGATCCGTTCGGAGGAATGTTCGATTTCTTTTTCGGAAATCCTCAGCCTCGCCAACAGCCCCGTCAGCAGCAGCCGAGAAACAGCGAGCCCGTCCAGAGCGGGCTTGGTTCAGGTGTCATCATTTCCGAGGATGGTTATATCGTGACCAACAATCATGTAATTGACGGCGCTGACCGTCTTGAAGTTCTTCTTAATGACAACTCGACTTACGACGCCAAGATAATAGGAACTGACGAAGCAACGGATCTCGCTCTCCTTAAGATAGATGCCAAGGGCCTCGCTCCCATTACCTTCGGAGATTCCGAGACTTTGAAAGTTGGAGAATGGGTTCTCGCGGTAGGAAACCCTTTCGGATTCAATTCCACGGTGACTACAGGCATAGTCTCAGCCAAGGCGCGCAGCCTCGGAAGTAACAGCCATAAGAGTCCGATGACGATCGAGTCATTCATCCAAACTGATGCTGCACTTAATCCCGGAAATTCCGGCGGCGCCCTTGTCAATCTCAAGGGTGAGCTGGTCGGTATTAACTCGGCGATCTATAGTAATACAGGAAGCTATGCGGGCTTCTCCTTTGCAATTCCCACCACGATTGTAAAGAAAGTGATGACTGATATCCGTCAGTACGGTACCGTGCAGCGTGCCGTGCTTGGTTGCTCTGTAATTGATCTGGATGCCAAGATAGCAAAGGAAAAGAAGATAACGGCTACTAAGAGCGGAGTCCTAATAGCATCTGTTTCCGACCGATCCACAGCTAAGGAGATGGGGCTTCAGGAAGATGATGTCATCACTGCCATTGACGGAGTGAAGGTCGATACCCACGCTCAACTTGTCGGTCAGGTCAGCAAGTTCCGTCCCGGCGATACAATTTCCGTAACCTATGTTCGCGACAACAAGACCTATACCAAGTCCGGTGTTCTTAAAAACCAGCAAGGTAACACTTCCATTACCAAGAAGGGCGACTTCTCAGAGCTTGGGTGTGCCTTCATGAAGCTGTCTGATGAGACTAAGCGTAACCTCGGTATTTCCCAAGGTGTACAGGTGAAGGGCATAAAGAACGGTGCTTTCCGCGACGCTGGTGTGAAAGACGGTTTCGTCATCACCGATATCAACGGCTCTACAGTAAATTCCTCCGACGATGTGGAGAGAATATATAATTCAATAATGAAAGGCAATGGAGAAGACAAAGTGATGTTTATCACGGGCGTATATCCGACCGGACAGAAAAACTATTATGCAGTGAACCTCTCAGAGGAGTAGAAATAGTGAGAAGGAATCGAGAATAAAACGTTAATAAAGGTTAATATCTTAAGAAATTCCGTTTTTAGATTGTTAGACAGTTGTAAGGTTTTCAAGACCTTGCAACTGTTTTTTCATTTCGCTTTCCAATTAACACTCAACACCTGAAAAACTTTTAACAATAAATTAAAAAGATAATCGTTTAGTTATTGCGGATTTAATGCAATTGTATTAAATTTGCTCTAATTTTTTGGAGAGATATATGAGACAATTAAAGATTACCAAATCCATCACCAACCGCGAAAGTGCATCTCTCGACAAGTATCTGCAGGAAATAGGGCGTGAAGAACTCATCTCCGTAAGTGAGGAAGTAGAACTCGCGCAGAGAATCAAGCAAGGAGACCGTGCAGCACTCGAGAAACTTACTAAAGCCAATCTGCGTTTCGTAGTGTCGGTGGCAAAACAGTATCAGAACCAGGGATTGTCCCTTCCTGACCTAATCAACGAAGGAAACCTGGGTCTAATCCGCGCGGCTCAGAAATTTGATGAGACACGAGGTTTCAAATTTATCTCTTATGCCGTATGGTGGATCCGGCAGTCGATTCTTCAGGCTCTCGCCGAGCAGTCGAGAATAGTGAGACTTCCTCTAAATCAGGTAGGTTCACTGAATAAAATCACCAAGGAGCTTTCAAAATTCGAACAAGAAAATGAACGACGCCCGTCGCCCGAAGAACTCGCTGAACGGCTTGACATGCCGGTTGACAAGGTTTCTGATACTTTAAAGGTATCCGGTCGGCATATATCTGTCGATG